>JAZNPJ010000040.1:0-2465 GCA_045589635.1 Clostridia bacterium | reverse complement strand
CAGACAGAGGCAGTTGAAGAGGAAAAAGAAGAAGTTGAAAACGATGTTTTTGAACCTTGTTATCTTGAAAGCAACTACCATGTTTTTGACGCAGTTATAGAAGATTTTGAAGACAGTTCAGTTATTACAAAAGTAAATGACCAGACAATGGTATTTAATATCTTTGAAGAAACACAGTTTGGTTCAAAAACAAAGGACTCTCTTCAAAAAGGCGACAGTGTTAAATTTATAGTTGATGCCAATGCACCAACTACCATGCAATTACCTGTAACATACACTGCATCTGCAGTTGTTAAAACAGAAGAAAATGTATTTGTTGGCGAATTCAAATGCAGAGACGGCGCTCTTGTAAGCTGTGATAATACACTATCTCTTAACTTAGAGGGTACAGACTACACTGCAAAAGAATTAAAGAATAATGACCTTATAGTAATTTACGGTGCTTCAACAAGAAGTATTCCTGCTATTACTACACCAACACAAATCATCGTATTACGTGATAACGACAAATCATTTGGCGAGTTTCTTACAGAAACTGTACAGGCAGCAAAGAACGTTATAGATATCTATGTAAACCGTGTAAAGATAGATTTTTCAAAATATGATAACGTTCTTCCTATAATAGAGGACGATTTTACACTTATTCCAATAAGAGCAGTTGCAGAAGCACTTAACTGCAAAGTTGATTTTGACGATGCAACAAAAACTGTAACAATAACAGACGACGATAAGGTTATAACACTTGTACTTAATGCAAAAACTGCAAAAGTTGATGGCAAAGAGGTTTCTCTTGATAAAGAGGCAAAGGTTATAAACGACAGAACAATGGTTCCTGCAAGATTTGTTTCAGAAGCATTAGGCTATGAAGTTGACTGGAACGGTGAGGCAAAATCTGTTATAATCGACTGATAATAAATCACAAAAGAGGCTCATTATGATTCTTCCCCAAAAATTTAAAGAGAGAATGAGAAATATGCTAGGCGCTGATTATGAGAGCTTTGTGTCCGCATTGGACAATGCTCCCATATACAGCGCTTTGCGCGTAAATACACTAAAAAAAGACGTTCGTAACACCATAAAAGACCAATTTGACCTCACAGAGCAGATTGATTGGTGTACGGACGGTTTTTACGTGCAAAAAGGCAAATTTTCAGGCAATCACCCCTACCATATAGGCGGACTGTTCTATTTTCAGGAGCCATCCGCAATGTCGACTGTCGAGGCAATCCCTATCGATGAGGGTGATTTTGTTCTTGATTTATGCGCCGCACCTGGCGGTAAGGCAACACAAGCAGCGGCAAAGCTAAATGGCACAGGCTTACTTGTTGCAAACGAAATTGTGAAAAAGAGAGCAACAATTCTTTCGGGAAATATTGAGCGTATGGGGATAAAGAATGCGATTGTTACCAACGAAACACCGCAAAATCTTGCAGACAAATATCCCCTCTTTTTTGATAAAATAATAGTTGACGCACCCTGCAGCGGCGAGGGAATGTTTCGAAAAGAGCCTCAAGCGGTTGAGGAGTGGAGCGAGGAGCACACCCAATCGTGCGGAATACGTCAGAAAAACATACTTGATTGCGCAGTAAGAATGCTCAAAGACGGAGGTATGCTTGTATATTCAACCTGTACCTTTGCTCCTTGCGAAAATGAGGAGATTGCAGAGTATTTAATAAAAGAACATAGTCTTGAGATTTTACCAATATCCAACCTTTCTATGCTTGATAAGGGCAGAAACGAATGGACAAAGTATAACACCGATGTGTCCTCTTCAAGAAGAATTTTTCCTCAAAATACAAAAGGTGAGGGCCATTTTGTGGCATTGTTTAAAAAGAATGGCACAAAAGCAGAAAATAAAACAACACCAAAACCAACTATGCCCAACCCTGAATTAAAAAAAGCAATACTCTCCTACCGTGAGTTTGAGAAAAACAATCTTAGTATAAAACTCGACGGACATTTTGCGCTCTTTGGCGAAATGCTTTATGTTCTCCCATACGATGTTGATATTAACAAAATAAAAGTTTTGCGTTATGGTCTGCAGCTTGGCGAATTCAGAAAAAACCGATTTGAGCCATCTCACTCACTTGCTCTTGCACTTGGTGCAGATGATTTTAAACAAACAGAAAATCTTGATTTAAATTCACCCAAACTTCATAAATTCCTTACGGGCAATGTTTTTGAGAGCAATAAAAAAGGTTACTCGGCTATATGTGTAAACTCATATCCCTTAGGTTGGGGCAAAGCAAGCGACGGTATAATGAAAAACAAACTTCCAAAAGGTGTAAGAATATTAAAATAATTTTTCTCTAAACAGTTGATATTTTCTTTCTTTTCTGTTATAATCAGTATACATGGTTTTTTGCTTTGCAAAAAACACGCGAGTTTACAACTCGCTTATGGTCATTCTGACCAGGCATGCTAAATGACGGCGTCGTAAAAATGCCCTTGCAAGCAAGCATTTT
>JAZNPJ010000039.1:0-2834 GCA_045589635.1 Clostridia bacterium | reverse complement strand
TCCCACAACAATAGAATTTAGTGTATTGCCTGTTTTGGTTTTGGTTGTATCAATATTAGTGAAATTATGGATGGCATACTTTAATTTTAAGCTATCTAAAAAAATAAATTCAAAAACGATAAAGGCAACCGCAACTGACTCAATAAGCGACTGCATATCGACAACTGCGGTGCTAGTGGGAATGATTCTTTTTGGCTTGTTTAATTTAAATGTTGATGGTTATATAGGATGTATTGTTGCTATACTTATAATTATTGCAGGCATAAAAACAATTAAAGACACGATGCAACCTCTTATGGGTGTATTACCTGATAAAGAAATTGTAGATGAAATTTACGAGCTTGTAAATCAGGAAGAAAAAATCATAGGTGTCCATGATATGATAATACATGACTATGGCCCGGGAAGAAGAATGGTTTCGCTCCATGCAGAGGTAGCGTATGATATAGATATGCTCGAGGCTCATGATATGATTGATAAGGTAGAAAAGCTTCTGGAAGAAAAGCTCAAATTTGAGGCAACAATACATATAGACCCTGTTGTTATAGATGATGCCGAATTAAAACAAACACGTGATATGGTTAAGAATATAATAAATAATATAAATCCGTTATGGGAAATTCATGATTTTAGAATGGTAAGGGGTATAACACATACAAACGTATTATTTGACCTTGTTGTGTCGTCAAAGGAAATGTCAAAGGCGAAAGAAATAGAAATAGAAATTAAAACAAAAATTAACAGAGTTAATCCGCATTATTATGCTGTTATTAAAGTAGAACAAGGGTTTGTATAAAACAAGGCAATCTTAATTTTAAGATTGCCTTGTTTTTGTTATTGCTGAGTAGTACCTGTTTCATCTGAGCTGCTCTGACTTTCACTGTTTTGGTTTGAACTGTTATCACCTGAATTGTTCTGGTTAGTGTTGTTTTGATTAGAGCTGCTCTGAGTGGTGTTATTGTTTTGGCTTGAGCTATTCTGATTAGAATTACTTTGTGTTGTGTTGTTATTTTGGCTTGTGTTCTCGTTGTGAGGCTTATAATAACTTGAAGGAAGTTGTTCGGTCTTTATAAGCTCTCCGTTAGAATAAAAGTATCTTTTAGAAGAAACAGAGGTGCCTGTACCGCGCGAAACTGAATTGGAAATCTTTACAGTTTTTTCCGGTTCCCAGGCTGTGCCGATAACGCTTACTGTTATTGTTCCGCCTTTTAACCCTGTAACTATTTTTATGGGGTATTCTGAATTGTTTTTAAATTTAAAATCAACACTTCCGTATGCTACAGTAGCATCCTGACCTAACGGAGCATAGCTTACTGCAAACATATGGTTAGTACGTGATACAATATCAAGACCTGCATATAATACTGCACAATAAAGAGTTGTGCTTACCTGACATGTACCTCCGCCGATTCCCTGGACGGTTTCTCCGTTCTGGTATTCGGGTGCGGTATAGAATCCGTTTGCTGTAGTTCTTGGACCAACTCTGTCATTAAAGGAAAGTGTTTCGCCCGGAGGAAGTATTGCACCGTTAAGCAAATCAGCAGCGCGTGCTACATTTGCATTTCTGTTTGCAGTACCGCCATAGTATGTGGAATATGAACCTAAGGTTGTGTTAAATAGTTTTGGTTCTAATTCTGATTTTCTCAAAGAAGGTTCTGAAGCATACCATGGAATATATACGGGATCACCGCCCTCGCGTACTTTTTTAATTAAAGGCGCCGCTTCTTCTTTGTTTATATATCTTCCTATAGATTCCTCAACTACAACGACTTCATCACCCTCATATCGAAAGTGTGAGTCTATAGGGTCGCAATACACTGCTGCATCAAACATTTCCATTGTTAAATCTTTTGGCTTACAACTTGAAAGGGTTACCCATATATTTTTAAACCGGTCATTTTCAAGTGATTTAATAACTTCTTTGCAAGCAGTTTCTACATTTTTATCAAAACCTGTTTTGCCGGGCCCTATATATGTAAGACCATCTGCCTGAACAACAATGTTATGTTCTTGTAATTCACCGTAGCATTGTACACCAAACTTCTGTAATTGATCATTTAATTTTTCTTCATCTATCTGTGCAACGGGAACTATGGTGCGCTTGGCGAGATGAAGACCTAAAAGCAAAAATCCATTCTTGAATTTTGAGCCCTTTTTTCCGTAATCAAATGCTTTTTGAACAGTTTCTTCAGGGCTTGCCACAAGTCCTATTTTTGAACCCTCAATTTCGTAGCGGTGCCCTTTGTGATATAATGAAATAATCTGGTCATCAAAAAGAGTGGTTTTGTTTATTTTTTTTAGTGCATCGTTATATGTCATTCCACTTACATTGACGTCTTCAATATATATATTCGGACCTATAACATTTGTCGGAAGATTAGAAAGACATAATATATATCCGCAAATAAATAACAGTGCAATTACAGAAATTGAGGCGATTAAAATCTTTTTTACACGCGGTGAGAAAAACTTTTGTATATCTATCCGTTTCCACGGGGGAGTAGTGCCTGTTTTATATTCAATTTCTGTGTCGTCTTTTTGTGGAGATTGTGTATCTTCATCTTTGTTTTCAACTTGGATATCTGTACCCGGTTGTGAGAAATCATCTTCATCATCAAAATCACTCGGGGTGTTGGTATTATTATCAGGTGTATCCGTTGTGTCTTGAATTTCATCACATTGTTGTTCCGTTTTAGCAAGCTGTTCTTTTATTTTTTTAATGTCAACAACTTGAGTATCTCCTAATGCTTCTTCAGTTTCTTTTATTATTTCATCTGCTTTTTCGCCAACAATGGTTATTTGCTCGTCGATGTTTTCGTCAGGTGTATCTGCAG
>JAZNPJ010000038.1:0-6525 GCA_045589635.1 Clostridia bacterium | reverse complement strand
GGCACAAATAAAAACCCCGTACAACACAATGCAGGAGCTTTCTGAATCGGTAGTAAATGAGGCAATACACAAGAGTGGCGAACGGGTATGTGATGATATGAGTGTCATAGCTATTAAACTTTATCAAATGTGATTTTAATTTACATAAAAGAAAGAGAGGACTGTCTGTGTGAATTTGATGTTGCGAGTTTCAAATCCGTAAGGATTTGTCTGTTTGAGCAACAAAATTCACACAGATTGTCCTCTCTGTTATAGTTGTTTAATAAAACATTCTCATTATAGCTTTGCAATTTTTTTAATGCAAGCCTTGCATATATTCTTTGAACAATACTGTGTTACATCTTCTGCCTCGCCGCAGAAAATACAAGATGGCATATACTTTTTTAAAATTATTGTATCCTTATCGGTATAAATTTCGAACGGTGTTTTACAGTCGATGTCCATAGTTTCTCTTAGTTCTTTTGGCAAAACAAGTCTGCCGACTTCATCAATTTTTCGTATAATTCCCAATGATTTCATATTATTATACCTACCCTTTCTCTAAAGTTCTCATAATATACCTCTTTTGACAATATTCTACCATAATTCCCTTTATTTGTCAATAACATATAACAAAAAAGCACCATCGTTTTTGATGGTGCTAAAAATTATTTAATTTTTTCCATATCACAATAAACCCTCAGCCAACCTGCACTGACCTCTTTTGATGGTTCAACCTGCCAGATATAGACGTTATTATTTTCGTCCATATGAAGTGCACCGTCGCGGATTTTTTGGTTTTGGTTTTCTTTGTTTTCGATTATAGTATTTTTATCAAATTTAATAAAATAAGCACTGTAAGATTTATTATCGCAATCTGCCGCACTTGCTATGGGGTTAGTATTATCACGCAGTTTACTTATAACAAAACCATCGGGATAATACAGATACTTGCCATTAAAATATACAATAGAGGCATCAAAATACATTTCCTCGCCATCGGCACGCATTGCATCGCGAACATAATCGCTCCAATCCCACGAGGCAAGACGGTAAGTGCCCCTTTTGCCAAAGTCAACTACAAATTCGGGAGCTTGTGAATTTTCCATAACCTCAAATGTAAATGAGGCGTGCAATGTATTTTCCCAGTCGTTGTTTGTGGTGTATACTACCGTAATTTTTTTTGTGCCTGCTTTGGACATATCAAAGCCCTCAGTAGTAAGCTTGTAGGAGTTTTTATCAAGAGTAATCGTTTTTCCGCCTATATATTGAAGATTTACCTTTATATCTCCAAAAATGCTCTTTAAATCATCACTTGAAGTAAACTTCATTTTATCAGGATTTTTCGCGTCAAGCTGCTCGCCCTTCATATATGTTCGGATACCTGTTACTGTAATTGAGCTTGCAAGGTCTGTTTTTGAAACATTTGAACTGTCTGTGTTCTTTATTTCCTGCTGATGTCTTTTTGGTATTTCTATGTCAAAAGGTTCGTTATCCTCGTGATAACGGCAAATAAGAGTTATGGTTTTACCGTCATTTTTAAAATAGTATTCAGAGGTATCAAGATTTCTTAAGTTTTCATTTGAGGAATAGTTTTTAACCTCATCAAGAATTCTTTGTGAGCGTGTCTGGTAAAGAACATCTTTCCAGTTAAATGCAATATTTTCGTCGTTAAGCTCTGTATGGAGTGAGTTCGCTATCATAGCCATATTTTGCCGACACTCGCTTGCCTTTGCGTTACCCTTAACCAAAGAAATATTAGGGATAAGTATAAATCCCAAAAGCGTAAGAAATAAAACGCAAAACACAATTTCTGTAATATGACGATATATAAACATAAAACATTTTTTTACTGTTTTAATAAAATCATAAGAATTCATAATACCTCCACCAGACTTATCAGGTTTTTCTTTAAGCTCAATAAATAGTGCAAGTACAATTATAACATATTAAAACAAATATTACAAGAGGCAAAAAAATAAAATGGAAAATGAGATTAAAAGAGAAAACGAGAGAAAAACGGAGAATTTTAAAGCAGTATAAATTTTTTTTAAAAAAGTATTGACAAAAATATAAAAAGGTAGTAAAATATGTAACGTTGAGTCGCGAAGGCGACAGTAGATTAGTTATTATAGGAGGAAAAAACAATGAATTCAAGTTATTTGCAAAAACCGCAAGAAGTTGAAAGAAAATGGTATATTGTAGATGCTGCAAACAAGCCTCTTGGCAGAGTTGCTACAACAGTTGCAAACATATTAAGAGGTAAGCACCTTCCTACATTTACACCAAACGTTGACTGCGGAGACCACGTAATTGTTATAAATGCTGATAAGGCTGTTTTAACAGGTAATAAGCTACAACAAAAAGTAAGATACTACCACACAGGCTGGATTGGCGGCATAAAGGAAATCCACTACGATAAGTTAATGGCAGAAAAACCTGAGCTTGCAATGACATATGCAGTAAAGGGTATGCTTCCTAACAACACATTGGGAAGAAAGGCATTAACAAGACTTCGTGTATATCAAGGCACAGAGCACGGACACGAGGCACAAAAACCTGTTGCTTGGACACAGGAAATTAAATAAGGAGGATTTTTGAAATGGCTAAAGAACAATACTATGGTACAGGCAGAAGAAAGTCTTCTGTAGCAAGAGTTTATCTTGTACCGGGCAACGGTAATATAACAATAAACGGCAGAAATATTGATGAGTACTTTGGTTTGGACACATTAAAGCTAATAGTTCGTCAACCATTGGTACTTACAAAGACTGTTGATAAGTTTGACGTAAACGTAAATGTACAAGGCGGTGGCTTCACAGGTCAGGCTGGTGCAATCCGTCATGGTATTTCAAGAGCATTACTTGAAGTTGATACAGAAGCTTACAGAGCAGACCTTAAGGCTGCAGGTTTCTTAACAAGAGACTCAAGAATGAAGGAAAGAAAGAAGTACGGTTTAAAAGCAGCTCGTCGTGCACCACAATTCTCAAAACGTTAATCAAATTACGGTTACACAAAAATCCCACAACTTCGGTTGTGGGATTTTTTTATTATTTTTTGTGTTTTACAACTCTTCTGTTTTAAATGAAGTATAGCCTTCGTAATGATAGCTATTATCAATGCCTTTCATATATATTTCTCTGTCGTTTATTTTATCAGTCAGGGCGTTTTTTAAAATATGCTTGATTTCGATATCTTTTATAGGACTTCTTTCCATAGCAAGCAGGTAATCTTCCTTTGAAACCTTACTCCAGTCAATAACCTTGCCGAGTTCTTTTTTTAAGATAAGGTCAAGCCATATTCTTGTAGCTCTGCCATTTCCCTCTCTGAATGGGTGGGCAATGTTCATTTCAACGTACTTTTCAATAATATCGTCAAATGTTGACTGTGGCATATTGCTAATGTGTTCTAATGCACTATCCAAGTACATTACTGGGGCAAATCGAAAACTGCCTTTTGCAATGTTAACATCCCTGACATTACCTGCAAAATCATAAATCTCGTCAAACAAATATTTGTGTATAAAAGCAAGGGAAGAAAACTTGCCGGCACCTAAATCGTCAAGTAAGCCTTTATCGTAAAGTTCAATAGCCTTTTTCTTACTTATTCTTTCCTCTTCGCGTGCAAGAGTGGCTGAGTCTGTTATTCCCAGTTTATTTTCTAAAGCCATAATAAACCCCCATTACTGCTTAACTACTGTGTTAACTATTACCACATTATACAACAATATTATTATATCACAATATTTATCAAATGTCAAAAATTAAAGTGAACTAATCAATATTTTAAGATTTTTTAATCAAAAATCCAATTTATTATTCAATATAAAATTATGCATTTTACTTGACAAGTGTCGTATTTTGGAATATAATACACTTATGTGCCCGACAAGTTGTGCTTTTGGGCAAGTGAGAGATTTAATTATAAAGGAGCTTTTTTATGTGCCGCGAGGAGAAAAAACTCAATATTAAAAACGAAATTTTTACAATCCCCAATATACTGTCAATGTTTCGTATAGTGCTTATACCAATCATTGCGTGGCTGTATTTGAGGGACTATAATTACCATGCGGTTGCAGTATTGCTTTTATCGGGAATAACAGATATTATAGACGGTTTTATTGCAAGAACATTTAATATGATAAGCAATTTTGGAAAGATACTCGACCCTATAGCCGACAAGCTGACACAGTTTGTTACACTTCTTTGTTTGATATTTAAGTTTAAATATATGTGTGCACCATTTTTGCTTCTTATTATAAAGGAAGTATTTTTAGGAATTCAGGGACTCTTCGTTGTAAAAAAGACAAAGGTTGTAAAAAGCGCAAACTGGCACGGCAAGGTAACTACGTTTTCGTTATACTTTATGATGATAATACATATTATATGGCCTGATATTCCATCCACTGTATCGGATATGACTATTGGTGCTTGTTTGGCATTTATGATGCTCTCATTTGTATTATATATTATGAGAAATATAAATCAACTTCAAGAGCAACGCCAATAAGAAAACTGCCAACCATATGGTTGGCAGTTTTTTTGTTTACCAGCTATCTGCAAGTGCAATGCAATAATCTTCAAATACTGTAGTAAATATATAATTTATTGTAAGAACATCTGTAATTGAATCCTTTATAATTATATCTTTTACTGAGCCTTTAAAAAATCTTGGGTCAACCATAATAACATTTTCGAAATTATTAACAAGCCACGGTGCAAAAGCATTTGCATACGAATCCTTAACTACAAGAATATTTTTGCCATTTTGTAAAGAGTTGTTATGAATTTTTACATACGGGTGGTCAGAAACAAAGAAGAAGCGGTAATCTGTTTTAGTAGTATCAAACATCTTTCCTCTGTATGGGATATAGTTGCCAGTATCTTCAACCCTCATAAAGGTATAGCTTAAATCATTCACTTCATCAACGTTATACCATTCGATATAGTCCATATGCTCTTTTAACTTATGGTCGTTTACCTGATTATATAAATATCCCAAAAAGCCTTTATCTGTACTTCGTTTTGTAAAATCGGACAGGCTTATTGCCTCAAGACCTGCAGTTTTTGCAAAAGTTTCATATCCGCGGTATGCACCAAGCATTGTCCAGTGGTGGTCTGTCCTGAAATAGATATATTCATGCATATGAGATTCTATATTTGAATATATATCAACAGTTTTTATACGCTCTTCAAGGTTTTTATATACAAAATCTATTGCTTCTTTCTGATCTGATTGAATATTTTTATATACACTTGGCTGAAACTGAAGCTGAGTTGGAACAAGCATTGAATACAAATTTATCTCGGAGGGAAGGTTTTTAGCATACGTATTAAGAGCATTTGCATACAAAAGCTCATTTTTTTTGTTGGAAGAAAAAACCTCCATAACCTTATCCTCAAGCAAAAGCAGACATGCTTTGTTTACGGTCTTTGTGCCTATATCTTTATTTGTATAAACTACTCTGCCCTCAGGGGGAGTTATGCCTGAATGGTTTTTAAGCAAAGCTGAAAAGTCAGTAAAGCGGGAACGAAATCCGATAGAGTCGTTTATATATTTTTCAAAACCCATCATGAATGTACCGTCTTTAACGGTTGTTTTGGTAAGAGCAGGGAGAGTGGCTCTCTCTCTGTTTTCTCTTTTAAAGCTTTCTGTATCGGCAGGTAGTGCCAATACTGCAAACGAGGCAACAACAAGCATTATAAATACTAAAGAAACAAATTTATTTTTCATAGTTTTGTTGCCTCCTTAAAATCTGAAATATAAAAACGGATTGTACGTGTTACCCACAAGCATCGCAAAGCACAGAGCAAAGCCTGCTATTATTGCAATAGGCTCCAGGACAAAGCCTAACGGTTTAAAGCAACATATAAAGTTGAATAATTTCTTTGGTACAGGCGTACAAGCCAAGATACACACAATAATTAACCATAGCTTTTCGTAAAGTACAGATATGGTGGTTAAATCATATAATCCGCAATCTGTACCGAATGCATGTGCAAAAAATTCCAGAAGTTTTGCCGTATCGGTAAAATAGAAAATACCCCAGCTTATCATAACAACAAACATAGTATATATATTACCTATTCCCCATGGGAGTTTGCCTAAGAATTTTAAGACGTATTTTTCTAAAAACAGTAAAATACCAAAATACAAGCCCCATATAACAAAATTCCAGCTTGCTCCATGCCAGAAACCTGTTAAAAGCCATACTGTAAATAAATTTAAAACTGCTCTTTTTCTGTTTCCGCCAAGCGGGATATAAACATAATCGCGAAAGAACGAGCTTAGCGAAATATGCCATCTTCTCCAGAACTGTGTAACACTTTTTGCAATGTACGGATAATTAAAGTTCTCGTTAAAGTCAAAGCCAAGCATTTTGCCTAAGCCTATTGCCATATCAGAATACCCCGAAAAATCAAAATATATCTGGAGCATATAGGCAATTGCATACAGCCAGAAAAATAAGACTGATTTATCCTGGGACTGATAAAACACTTCGCATAACTCACCCAGTGTATTTGCCACAATAATCTTTTTTGAAAG
>JAZNPJ010000037.1:0-7762 GCA_045589635.1 Clostridia bacterium | reverse complement strand
CGACATGGCTACGATCCGACTTAGCACCTTATCTGCAAGTTCTTTAAACTTTTCATTATACACCGTTGCATCGCAAAGACTTGCATCAATTATATCTATTCCCAATCTTTTTGCGTTGCTTCTAACAAGCTCTATTTTATGCTCATATACATCAAACGCATAGATTTTACCGCTATTTTGCATTATTTCTGCAATATGTGTTGTCTTTCCGCCTGGTGCTGAGCACATATCTATCACAGTGTCGCCTTTTTGCGGTGCTAATACCTTTGCAGTCTGCATTGCTGCAATATCCTGAACAGTATAAAATCCTTTTTGATACAGTGTATCATTTGCAACGTCTAATCCGCTACAAATAATTGCATTATCGTGTACAGTTAATTCTATACCGTTACCTCCCAACATTTTTGAGAGTGTATCAACATCTGTTTTTAAGATGTTTGGTCTTAAAACAAGCTTTGGCTCTTCTAAAAAGGCTTTCATAAGCCCGCTTGTAAAATCAAAGCCAAACTCGTCAGTCCATTTTATGCAAATCCATAATGGAAACGAATATTTTATTGATAACTCTTGTGTTTTATCCTTTGGATATTCAAATCCGTTTTTAGCAACATTTCTTAAAACTCCGTTTACATAGCCTGACGAGGCACTGTGCCCATATCTTTTTGCAAGCTTTACGCTTTCGTTTACCGCGGCACTTTGCGGAATTTTATTCATAAACAACAACTGATATATACCCATTCTTAATATAAGCAGTATATATTTTGAAAGTTTTTTTAACTTAACCTTTGACTTTTGGGATATAATATAATCAAGTGTTATTTGTCTGTTTATTACACCGTAAACCAGGTTTGTAACCAAGGCACGGTCTTGCTTTGACATATCCTTATCTATCATTTCTTTTAAAAGAATGTTGGGATATGCACTATCATTTTCTACTCTGTATAAAATAAGCAGAGCAACTTCTCTTGCACTCTTCATCAGTCTCGCCTTCTGCTGTTTGCTATTAAAAGTAATCTTAGTAGTTGCAATGCAGTTGCCGCAACTGAGGCAACGTATGTCATTGCCGCTGCTCTTAGTGTCTTTTTTGCACCCGTAAGCTCATTATCATACAACAAATTCATAGAAGATAATGTTGCAAGAGCACGCTTTGATGCATTAAACTCTACAGGAAGAGTTATAATCTGAAAAAGTAATACAATACCAAACAACAGTGCACCTATAAGTGCAAGATTTGGTCTTCCAAGTATAAGTCCTATTAAAAATAGCGGCATTGACAATGCATTTGATATATTCACAACAGGCACTATAGAATTTCTTAATTTTATTGGTGCATAGCCTAATTGGTATTGGATAGCATGACCACACTCATGTGCCGCAACACCTATTGCCGCAACTGATGTTGAGTTATATGTTGTATCGGAGAGTCTTATAATATTTTCCTTTGGACTGAAATGGTCAGTTAAATTTCCGCTTATTCTTTCAATTTTTATATTATTAAGTCCGTTCGCGTCGAGAATTCTTCGCGCTGCGTCAAATGAAGTTATGCCATTTGAACTTTTAATTTTATCGTACCTTGCAAATGTACCCTTTACACCAAATGACGCAAAAAGCGTAAGTGCAAATGCTACTAAAACCAAAACATACGTTGGGTCATACAAGAATGGATAACCATAAAACATATTATATTTTCCTTTCTGCTATATAAGAATTGTTCCAATCTCTATTTCGTGTCCTCTTGCGTAGTCCTCGATATTCATTTTGCGGCTTCCCTCAAACTGAGCAACCTCTATATACAAGGCTCCGTCTCCGCAAGCTACCTTTAATCCTTTGTTTTTTTCTAAGCCTAAAATCATACCGGGTGTACCACTTCCCTCACAAACCTTAGCCTGTGCAATTTTTAGTATACTTCCCTTGTAGGTAGTGTATGATAAAGGCCACGAATTTAAACCACATATAAGCTTGGAAATTTCTCTCGCACTTTTAGTCCAGTCGATTTTACCCGTTTCTTTTGAAATCATTGGCGCATATGTGTGTTCATTATGATTTTGCGGAATTGGTGTTATGTTATCGATATTTTTTATTGTTTCTATCAATAACTCACCGCCCATTTTTGCAAGACGGTCAAATAATTCTTCGGCAGTTTCGTACTCACCTATTTGGGTTTCTCTTACAAGTAAAATATCACCTGTATCAAGACCTGTATCCATTTTCATTGTTGTTACACCGGTTTTAGCATCACCATTTATTATTGACCATTGTATTGGTGCTGCACCTCTTAGCTTTGGCAATAATGACGCGTGTACATTTATACAACCATATTTAGGATAGTTTATAATATACTCGGGTAAAATTCTTCCGTAAGCAGTAACAACTATCAGGTCGGGTTTTAATTCGTCCAAAAGCGGCATAAGCGCATTATTCTTTAATTTTGTTGGCTGAAAAACAGCAATATTTGCCTCTTGTGCAACAACCTTTACGTCTGTAGGCACTAATTTGTGTCCTCTGCCCTTTGGCTTATCAGGTTGTGATATAACACCCACAACATTTAGCTTTGCATTTATTAAAGCCTTTAGAGACTCTGCCGCAAAATCGGGCGTTCCCATAAATAAAATTCGCATATTCCTTTTCCTTAATAATCAGTTTTCTATAAATCTGATAACCTTTTCTAAAAATAAATGTCCGTCAAGATGCTCACATTCATGGCATATTGCTCTTGCGAGTAATTCCTCGCCCTCATATTCAACCCAGTTACCGTCTCTGTCCTGTGCCTTTACCTTTACAAACCCAGGACGTTCTACCTCACCAAACACCTGAGGAACGCTAAGACATCCCTCCTGACCTGTTTGTGTCCCCGATGTTTTTATTATCTGCGGGTTAATAAGCTCTATTTTACCGTCCCCGACATCTATTACAGCAACACGCTTTAAAATGCCAATCTGTGGTGCAGCAAGACCGACACCGTCGTATTTTTTCATTGTATCGTACATATCATCTAAAAGTATATGCAGTCTTTTATCAAAATTCTTTACTTCTTTACACTGCTTGTAAAGTACTTCATCATCTTTAAAACGTAGCTCTCTTATTGCCATTTTTAAATGTTTTCTCCTTTCAAAATCAAAATAAAAGATTTGGATTTTTATCTATTACTATTGCGACATCTTTGCATTTTTCGTCATTTATACATGCTTCTCTTGCGTTAATAAGCATCTCGTTTATACCCTCATCATCATTATATTTTATAAGCAGTTGATAACGGTATTTATTTTTTATTTTAGATACAGATGCAGGTATGGGACCGAGAATTTGTATGTTTTGCTCTATCATTGTTATATCACCCAACGAATTTTTAAAAAGTGCCCCACAATATGCGGTTTTTTCTAAATCCTCATTTGAAAAGCACACTGCACTTATCTTTGAAAATGGCGGATACCACATCATTTTCCGCTCTTTTATTTCTCCCTCAAAGAATGCATTAAAGTTATGCTCCTTTACTAATGAAACTGCATTGCTTTCGGGATTATAAGTCTGAATAATTGCACGTCCCTTTTTTTTGCCTCTGCCTGCTCTTCCACATACCTGCTCAAGCATTGCAAAGGTTCTTTCTGCGCTTCTATAATCATTTAAATGCAGCATTGTATCGGCACTCACTACTCCTACAAGCGTTACATTTTCAAAATCAAGTCCCTTTGAGACCATCTGTGTACCTATGAGAATATCTGTCTTTTCTTTTTCGAATTTCTCGAGTATTTTTTCGTGTCCCTGTTTTTTGCTTGTTGTATCAACGTCCATTCTTATTGTTGACGCATAAGGGAACAACGATTTTAATTCATCCTCTACTCTTTGGGTGCCGCCGCCAAAATATCTTATATATTTACTCTCACATGCGGGGCACTTTACATAGTTTGGTATAGTGTGTCCGCAATAATGACATTTTAAATTATTTTCGTATTTATGATAGGTAAGTGATATATTGCAGTTTGGACAGTGTGCAGTATAGCCACAGTTTCTGCACGAAACAAATGTGGAAAATCCGCGCCTGTTCATTAAAAGTATTGTCTGCTCACCATTTTTTATGTTTGTATCTATCTCCGAAATGAGCTTTTTGGAAAACATACTTCTGTTTCCGCTTCTTAGCTCATTTCTCATATCTGTAATAGTTATATCAGGCAACTCATTATTATTATACCTGTTTGGCATGGTAAGTAGCTTATACATACCACGTCTTGCTTTATAAAAGCTTTCTATACTCGGTGTTGCCGAAGCCAAAATCACAGGTGCACCCCACTGCTTTGCCCTGAAATCTGCAATTTCGCGTGCATGGTACCTTGGCGACATCTCAGATTTATATGTTTCGGAATGCTCCTCGTCCATAATAATAATGCCTATATTTTTTAGCGGTGCAAATATTGCACTTCTTGCACCTACAACTATTTTGGCATCACCGTTTTTTATTCGCCGCCATTGGTCGTATCTCTCACCCTGAGATAAACGACTGTGAAAAACTGCGACCTCACTGCCAAAGCGCGATACAAATCTACCCACCATTTGAGATGTTAGTGAAATTTCAGGCACAAGTACAATGGCGGTTTTACCTTTTTGAATGGCATATTCGATAGACTGCATAAATACTTCCGTTTTTCCGCTTCCCGTAACACCGTGAAGAAGAAACGAAGTATTTTCGCCATCATCTATTGCCTTGTTTATTTCACAAATTGCCTCTGATTGCTCTTTTGTTGGTGTTTTGGCTTGTGTTTTTGGGGTTTTACTTTTTAAAAAAGCATCACGCACCACCTCAAGTTCAAAAATCTCGGCAATACCTTTTTTACAAAGTGCCATAAGTGCAGACGCACTGCCCTGTGCAAATCGGGAAAGGTCAGCAGTTGCAACAAAGTCGTTAGATGTAAGTATTTCTATCATACGTGCCTGTACAGGTGCTTTTTTTTCTAGCTCCTGTGCAATTCTTTGTGATTCCTCTTTGCTTATTTTAAGCCTTACTGCACGTATCTTTTTTTCGCTTACATCATACGAGGAGCGGTATTCCTTTTTTAAAATACCTTTTTTTACCATATCGCGAACTGCAGTTTTTATATCTGTTTCAAACATAGTATACAACACACTCGACATTATAGCGCCGCCATTATCGAGTATTATTTGTATTATTCTTTCTCTGTTTGCACTTCTTTGCGGTTCGATATTACCTATTGATAGCCATTCCTCGCTCTTTAACGAAGTTCCTGACGGTACAATAGAATGAATTATATCTATATAAGGGGCAAGATAAGTGTTATGCATAAATTCGATAACTTCGAGCATTTTTTCGTCATATGCCTTTATGTCATTGGCAATTTTTATGATTTTCTTTAATCTTGGTGCATCACTTGTTGGTGTAACACCTACACAAAAGCCCTCAATCTCCTTGTTTGCTCCAGAAAAAGGCACCAAAACTCTTGAGCCAATATCAATCCTATCCTCAAATTCTTTTGGAATATCATAATCGAATATTTTGTCTGTGTGCCTTGAACGGTGGTCAACAATTATCTTTGCAATCAATTTTGTTCCCCTTTTATATATTACTCAAAAATAACCTCTTCTTCGTCTTTAGCATTTTCGGTTATTGCTGATATTGCCGCAATTTTTTCTTCCTGAAGTTCTTTTGCACGTCTTACATCATTAGAACGTACGTATCCTACACGTCCTGATGATATTTCTGAAACTGCAACTGTTACAGGCTTATCTGCATCAGCTTTATAAACCTCAGCATTGTTTTGTTCATATCCTACCATTCTTGCTCTTTTTGCAGCCATTGAAACTAATGTATATCTGCTGTCCGCGTGCTTTGCAAGTTCTGTAATTCCAGGTTTAATCATCATAATATTTATTCTCCTTTTATGTTAATAATTTTCGTTTAATAAGTTTACTACTTTTTGTTTGTTTTCAATCTGTTGCCTTATAAGTGTTTCTACATCTTTTACACATGTATGTAAATCGTCATTTACAATAATATGGTCATACTTTAATGCACTCGGCAGTTCACACTTTGTTATTTCCATTCTCGCTCTTATCTGGCTTTCGTTTTCTCTGCCTCTTGATACAAGACGGTCATGGAGAATTTTCATAGAAGGTGGTATAAGATAAATCATAACTGCCTCGGCGAATTTTTCCTTTACCTTAAGTGCACCCTGAATTTCTATTTCTAAAAGTACGTTCTTACCCTCTGCTAAGGATTTTTCTACGTTCTTTTTAGGTGTTCCGTAGTAATTACCGTCAAATTCGGCATATTCGAGCATCTCGTCAGCTTTTATGAGATTTTCAAATTCCTCTTTTGCGAGATATGTGTACGTTACACCATCAACCTCTCCGGGACGCATATCGCGTGTTGTTGCAGAAACTGAAAGGTATATGTCATCATGCTTTAAAAGTTCTTTACATACTGTACCCTTACCTGTACCCGATGGGCCCGACACTACAAACAACATTCCTTTATTTAATGAATTATTGTGCACTGCCATCATCCTCCTGAGTAATTCTGCTGCCGATTGTTTCGGGCTGAATTGCAGATAATATAACATGGTCAGAGTCCATTATAACAACTGCTCTTGTGCGTCTTCCGTATGTAGCATTTACAAGCTTACCCTCATCCTCAGCCTCATGTATTATACGTTTTATAGGTGCAGATTCAGGGCTTACCACTGCTATTATACGTTCAGATGCAACAAGGTTTCCAAATCCGATATTTATAAGCTTCATTACCTGACCTCCTGTTTATTCTATATTTTGTATTTGTTCTCTTAGCTTTTCTATTTCACCTTTAAGCTCAACAACAACCTTTGATATTTCAATATCCTGACACTTTGAGCCTATTGTGTTTACCTCGCGATTTATTTCCTGAATTAAGAAATCCAAGCGTCTGCCTGCGCTTTCGCCATCTCCTATAATCTCATAGTACTCGTCAAAATGGCTCGAAAGACGTACAGTCTCTTCATTAACTGCAACCTTATCTGCAAATATTGCAGTTTCTGTTAGTATTCTTGCATCGTCTATATCCTTATCCTCAAGTAGTTCCTTAAGCTTTGAATAAAGACGGTTTCTGTACTCTTCAACAGTCTTGGGTGAGCGTTCCTCAACCTTTTTAGCTAAAGTACGCATATATTCAACTCTTCCTGTGAGATCGCTTTCTATTCTTTCGCCTTCTCTCTCGCGCATTGCAATAAACTCATCTAAAGCGTCATTTACAACTGATAATACAAGGCTTGATATAACGTCCTTATCATCTTCTCTACGCTCTGAGCGAAAAACATCTGAAAATCTCGAAACAAGTCCGACCGTTACCTCGCCCTCAAGATTAAATTCACTTTTTAGTTGCTTTAAAACATCTATGTAATTTTTAGCTAATGGTTCATTAAGTGAAATTTGTGTATCTGCATCCTCGAAGTTTTCCACAGAGATATAAATATCAACCTTACCTCTGTATATACGTTTTGAAACAAACTTTCTTACATCTTCCTCCAAGTATCCTAAATGCCTTGGAACTCTTATATTGTAATCGGAAAAGCGTTGGTTTACCGATTTAATTTCTGCAAGTATTTTTTTACCCTCAACTATGCGCTCGCATCTGCCATAGCCGGTCATACTCTTTAACATTTTAATACCTCCGTATTAGTTTTTTGCATTATTTTATATGCATTTAAGCATATTTACCCATTATTTTTTATTATACCATACTTTTTTCAAAATGAACATACTTTTTTCGAAAATTTTTTAAAAA
>JAZNPJ010000036.1:0-4142 GCA_045589635.1 Clostridia bacterium | reverse complement strand
AACCTCAATAGCTTTATCGTTAAGATTGTTTTCAAAAATCAGTATTTTTTCTAACAGTTCATTATATTTTGTAATAAACCTTAAATTATATCCCTCATGGTTTTTTAATTCGCCTGACTCCTGCGATGCCTTTTTAACATTATCATATAGTTGTTCCTCTAATATCGGCTCATCACATGGTGTAAATGAAAATAACAACCTCTTTTCTTCATCATGATAAAGCATAGGTGTAGGCATAAGTGCAGTGTGTGAACAAGACGGACAGCGGAAGATATTAACTCTTCCGCCAAGTAAATCCTGTTTTAAATCCGCACTGTCTTTAACAGTTATGGAACTCCATACTGTAATCTCTGACATCTGCGAGCATTTTGGACATTTAATATTTTGCTTTGAATTTATACTCATACTAATCTCCGACCGTATTTAGTGTCCCCTTATTTTACAACTATGTTAACAAGTCTGCCGGGAATTGCTATAACCTTAACAACAGTTTTATCAGCAATTAAAGCCTTAATTCTTTCACTTTCCATTGCAGCTTTTTGTGTCCCCTCCTGGTCAAGACCTGAAGGCATCATAACCTTATCCTTTATTTTTCCGTTAACTTGTACAACAATTTCTATTTGATCATCCACAGTTTTATCTTCGTCATATTGCGGCCATTCCACTATTGAAAGGAAACCTTCCCCACCATAAATCTGCCAAAGCTCCTCGGTCATATGCGGAGCAAACGGATTTAAAAGAGTAATCAATGTCATATACTCAGATTTTGTTACTGAGCCTTTTTTATAAAACTCATTTACAAGGCTCATCATCGATGCAATGGCAGTATTAAACTTCATCTTTTCGATATCTTCTCCGACCTTTTTAATAGTCTTATGGATTTCCTTTTCTAAATCTGCGCTATAGCCCTCTTCATTAGTAACCATAGACTGTACATTCCATACTCTTTCCAGGAATTTGTAACAGCCCTTGAGACCTTGCTGCGACCATGGTGTTGACTGGTCAAATGCACCTATGAACATCTCGTATGTTCTGAATGCATCTGCACCAAATTCGTCCACAACCTCATCAGGATTTACAACATTACCTCTTGATTTTGACATTTTCTCATTATTCTCACCCAAAATCATACCGTGAGATGTTCTCTTTTGATATGGTTCTTTTGTTGGAACTACACCTATATCATATAAGAACTTATGCCAGAATCTTGAATATAGCAGGTGAAGTGTTGTATGCTCCATACCACCGTTATACCAGTCAACAGGCGACCAGTATTCAAGCGCCTCCTTTGATGCTAAAGCATTATCATTATGAGGGTCCATATATCTTAAGAAATACCAGCTTGAGCCTGCCCATTGCGGCATTGTATCTGTTTCTCTTTGTGCTTTGCCTCCACATTCAGGACAAGTTGTATCTATCCAGTTATATGCCTTGGCAAGAGGTGATTCACCATTTTCACCCGGTTCAAAATGCTCTAATTCGGGTAATGTAAGTGGCAATTCGTTCTCAGGGATTGCAACCCATCCGCATTTTTCACAATGTACCAACGGAATTGGCTCTCCCCAGTACCTTTGTCTTGAAAATACCCAGTCTCGAAGTTTAAAATTAACCTTCTTCTTACCAAGTCCCTTTTCTTCGAGCCATTTTATCATAGTCGGAATAGCCTCTTGTACACTTAGTCCGTTTAGGAAACCGGAATTAACCATATTACCCTTATAAACATCAGTATATGGCTCTTCCTGTACATTCTTTCCGCCTGATACAACTTCTATAATAGGCAAGCCAAACTTTTTAGCAAAATCCCAGTCTCTGCCATCATGTGCGGGAACTGCCATAATTGCACCAGTTCCATAAGTTACAAGCACGTAATCAGAAATCCATACAGGAAGCTTTTCACCATTTGCAGGGTTTATTGCATATATGCCTTTAAGCTGCACACCGCTCTTGTCCTTTGCAAGTTCGGTTCTCTCAAATTCGGATTTTTTTGCAGCCTCAGTCTTATATGCTTCTACCTCTTCGTAATTTTCAATTTGACCTTTTATTTTATCAATAAGTTCGTGTTCGGGCGACATTACAACATATGTAGCACCAAATAATGTATCACATCTTGTTGTGTAGACAACCATATCGTCGTTTGTAGACAGTTTGAATGTAACCTCTGCACCTTCACTTCTGCCTATCCAGTTCTTTTGTTGTGTCTTGATTTTTTCAAGAAAATCAATATCATCCAAATCATCTATAAGACGTTGTGCATATTCTGTGATTTTAAGCATCCATTGGCTCTTATTACGTTGAACAACCTCACTGCCGCATCTCTCACAAACACCATTTACAACCTCTTCATTTGCAAGACCTACTTTACATCCCAGACACCAGTTTATGGGCATTTCCTGCTTATATGCAAGTCCTTTTTTAAACAGCTGCATAAATATCCATTGTGTCCACTTATAGTATTTAGGGTCAGTTGTATTTATTTCTCTTGACCAGTCAAAAGAGAAGCCTAACATTTTTAGTTGCCTTTTAAAGTTTGCAATATTTTTTTCTGTTACAATTTTGGGATGGATATTATTCTTTATTGCAAAGTTTTCGGTAGGCAGACCAAATGCGTCCCATCCAATAGGATAAAGAACATTATAACCGCTCATTCTTCTTTTTCTCGCAACAATATCAAGTGCAGTATAGCTTCTTGGGTGTCCTACATGCAGACCTGCACCTGATGGATACGGGAATTCAATCATAGTAAAAAACTTTGGTTTGTCGGAATTATTTTCAGCATTAAAAACACCTGCCTCATCCCATTTATCCTGCCATTTTTTCTCAATGTTTTTAAAGTTATAGCTTTCCATTTTGTATATATACTCCTTCTTAATTGTTTTCTTGGTTAGTTATCGTACCGGCGTCGTCCCACAATCTTTCGATTGCATAAAACTCTCTTGTTTCCTGTTGCATGATATGCACTATTATATCTCCATAATCCATCAAAATCCACGAACCGCCTCTATAGCCTTCTTTGTGCTTTACCATAAAGCCCGCATCGCTCATTTTCTCCTCTACTTCGTCAACACAAGCTCTTACCTGAATTGTAGACTGACATGATGCAATTACAAAATAATCACCTAAAGAGGTTTGCTCTGATACATTAAGGATTTCTATGTTTGTTGCTTTTTTATCCTCGAATGCATTTTTTATAATATCAAGTCTCTTCATTGTTTTGCCTCCTTACATATAAGTTCATTGTAACATTTTATAGAGTTTGAATGAACTGCTTTTCCTTTTTTTATATTAAACATAATACATTCACTAAGACATTTGAGCATTGCTTTATCAAGGTTGGTCTCCGATATTCTTCTTAAGTCCTCTACCTCATCATACTCCCTTGATGGCTCAATCATATCTGCTATATATATAATTTTTTCAAGTCTGCTCATACCCTCTCTTGCTACAGTATGAAATCTTATGGCATTTAATATATCCTCATCATCAATGTCATATTCCCGGTTTGCCATTTGAGCACCAAGCGGTGCATGTATTACAGGTGTACATAAACGAGTTTCTAAATCAATTTCAACACCTAAGGTATTGCATTTTTCAAGTTGCTCATCTATACTCATATACTTTGCACAATCGTGTAACAAGCCCGCTAAATATGCCTTATCTTCGTCCTCACCATAAATACGTGCAAGTTTTTTTGCAGTTTCGCTTACTCCGATTGTGTGGATATATCTTTTAGGGGAAAGTAGTGTTCTTAGTTTTTCTTTTATTTGACTATCTGTATAGGTTATTTTCATTTATATATTTTAACACCTCGTTTGGGAGCATATTATCTACACTCTTATTTTCGCGTATCAAATTTCGTATGCTGGTAGATGAAATCTGCTTTACGGGCGCATTTATAATCTGTATATTTCCACCCAATTTAGTCATAACCTCTTGTGCTTTATCTGATACGCTTTTTGATGATATTCTCGGAAAAACAAGCAAATTACACATACTTAATATTTCCTTTGGCTTGTACCATTTATATATATCATTTAGCGAATCCTCACCAATTATAAAATAAATATCATCATCCGGATATATTTTTTTTAGATGTTTTAATGTATTTAAGGTATACGAATAATCATCTTTTTTTATTTCATAAT
>JAZNPJ010000035.1:0-3552 GCA_045589635.1 Clostridia bacterium | reverse complement strand
AATTGTCAATACCTTTTTTAAAAGTTTTTTAAATATTTTTTAAAAAATATTTCATTTACTTTTCATAGCTTGTCGAAAAACACAACTTCGTTAGTTTAACACATCTTTCTCCCTTTGTCAAGAGGTTTTTTTGATTTTTTTGTGGCTTTTTGTCTTTTTGTCTGTTTTTCCATTAGAAATGTTTTTATAATGTATATTTTTATTCAATTTGTTTAAATTCACACAATTATTTTTTGTATAAACCCTTTACAAAACAGCAAAAAAATTATATAATATAATAGGTATATAATGGTTTATGCAAGGAGATTTTTTATAATGGGCATATTAGGAAGTTTTTTAAGTTTATTGATAAGTGTAGTATCCCGTCTTATTGCCATAACAGGGCACGAGGTTGCGCACGGTTTTGTATCGGACAAACTTGGAGACCCTACACCAAGGCGCGAGGGCAGATTATCATTTAATCCTCTTGCACATCTTGATATAACAGGAACAATACTGATGCTTCTAACCGGCTTTGGTTGGGCAAAGCCAGTTGCCATTGACCCGCGTTACTACAAAGATTCAAAAAAGGGAATGGCACTTGTTGCAGTTGCAGGACCTCTATCCAATCTGATTATGGCATTTTTGGGACTGCTTGTTTATTCAATCTTCTTTATTATAAATGTAAAAACAGGTGCACTTAATACCTTGACAGGTTTTTTTAAAACCTTTTCGATGCAATTTGCATATACAAACCTTTGCTTTATGATATTTAACCTTATCCCCATACCACCTCTTGACGGTTCAAGAATTCTGGGAATGTTCTTATCTAACCGCACTTACTACAACCTTATGCGATACGAAAGATACAGTATGTATATAATAATGGCACTTTCGCTTACAGGTGCATTTTCGAGAATTATAGGAACAGGCGTAAATTTTGTATTTGGCGGAATAATAAATATATTAAATATTTTTGTAAGGATGGCTTTGTAATATGAATTCAATGTTATACAAGCTCGACACATTTGAGGGGCCTCTTGATTTGTTGTTGATGCTCATAAAAAAGAACAAAGTAAATATCTATGATATACCCATTGCGGAAATCACCTCTCAGTACCTTGAAGCTATTGACGGCATTGAGTCTTCGGATTTGGAATATGCTTCAGAATTTTTGGTTATGGCTTCGCAGCTATTGCTTATTAAATCGAGAATGCTCTTACCACGCGACGAAGAAAGCGAAGAAGACCCGCGTGAGGATTTGGCAAACAGACTTATTGAATATCAAAAAATAAAAGAGGCGTCAGTAGAGCTAAGAAAAACAGAGTTTTCGTCAAAATATATGGTTTTCAGAGAGGAAGAGGGCATAAACTTTCCTACACCTGAATATTCACACATTCACTCAATCAATGCCTTAACTGATGCATTTAACAGTATTTTATTAAGACGTCTTCGCGAAAAACCACCCGAAAAGCGAGCTTTTTCAGGAATAGTGGGCAGAGAAAAGGTCAGTGTAAGTGATATGGTTAATAAAATAAAAACCAAGCTTACCAGCAAAAAACATCTTGGCTTTAAAAGTCTGTTTAGCTATAACGATTCAAAGCCTGAAATGATTGCAACCTTTTTAGCAGTACTTGAAATGATAAAGCTAAACCAGATTTGTGCAGATTATGATGAAAATACAGATGATTTTATCATAAGTGTGGGAAAGGAAAAAATATAACAATGAACAATATAAAATATGCTATAGAGGGAATTCTTTTTGCAGCAGGCGAACCTGTAAAGGCTGCAAAATTAGCGGTTGTACTTGATGTTACTATTGACGAAGTAAAAACCGCAGTCAGTGAACTCTTAGAAGAATACAATCAGGAAAAAAGAGGTTTTAATATAATAGAAATACTTGATGGCTACCAAATATGTTCACGTCCCGAATACTATACATACATTCAGGAAATATTAGGAGAACAGAGAAATCAGCCTCTTTCAAATGCAGCAATGGAAGCTTTGGCAATCATCGCATACAAGCAACCTGTAACAAAGGGGCAGATTGAGCATATAAGAGGTGTAAACTCCGATGGTTGTGTCAACAGGCTTTATGAACGAGGTCTTATAGAAGAGGCAGGCAGACTTGACGCTCCCGGACGTCCCATTCTGTATGTTACAACTGACACGTTTTTACGTTGTTTTGGTCTTAAATCCCCATTAGATTTGCCACCAGTTGATTTTAAAGAAATAGTCGGGGACGAACCACATGACGGACAATTAGAAATAGAAGATACGGAAAATTAAGAATGGTTATTTTATATATTATACTGATAATTCTTGCCCTGCTGATTATTATTTCTCTTTTACCGGTACGACTTGTATTTTTAATAAGTTCTGATGGCACGGTAATCGACCTTAAATATATGCTTTTTAAGCTAAGGCTTTATCCATCACCAAAAGTAAAAGAAAATGCTAAAAACAGCGAGGAAGAAAAACAAAAAAAGACAAACCAACACAGTAAAAAACAGTTTGAGATTTTAAAAAACTTATCTGGTGATATAATAAAAACCGCAAAAAAGGTCTTGAGCTATATTTTTCACCATGCTATAACTATCGAAGAATTGAATATAAGCGCAAAAATAGGAACCGGCGACCCTGCTGATACAGGTTTGATTTGCGGAGGCGCATATGCAACGATTTTTCAGGTTCTGGGTTTTATGAAACAGAATATGAAGTTAAAAAAACACAACGTGGAAATATCGCCCGATTTTGATGAGCGCATTGTGTCGGGGGGTATATATGCAAAATTACACACACGTATTGCGCATGCCTTCATTATATTATTTATTGTTTTAAAATTAGTAATAAAATATAAACAACTTTCAAGGAGGATAAATAAATGAGTAACAACATTAACCAGATGCTCGACAGCCTTATGAAAAACATTGATGTGGTTTCTAACACACAAAAGGTAATAGGCAATGTTATATCTATGGACGATGGCACAATAATTGTACCTGTTTCAAAGGTTTCGATGGGCTTTGGCGGCGGCGGAAGTGATTTCGGAACTCAGGACAAGCCATCAAGCGGCGGTGGTATAGGCGGCGGTGTAAAGGTTACACCCGAAGCTTTTTTAGTAATTAACAACGGAAATGTACGACTTATTCCTATGGACGGCGGTGGCCCATCACCACTTAACAAGGCAATAGATATGATTCCTGGTTTAATAGACAAAGTAAACGGATTTATTACAGCAAGAAATTCTAAAAGAGAGGACAAGGCAGAGTGATTACACTAAAGGACAAAATCTTAAGTAGAGTTGAAAAGCCAACACGATACACCGGTGGCGAACTTAATGCAGTTTTAAAAAACCCTGACAGTGTTGACGTGCGATTTGGTTTATGTTTTGCCGACACATACGAAATTGCAATGTCGCATTTAGGGCTTAAAATTCTCTATCATACACTTAACAATCGCGAAGACACTTTTTGCGAGAGAGTTTTTGCGCCCTGGACTGATATGGAAAAAGAAATGCGCACACGTGGTATGCATCTTTTTGCACTTGAGTCGGGTGATGAAATAACCCAC
>JAZNPJ010000034.1:0-8030 GCA_045589635.1 Clostridia bacterium | reverse complement strand
TCAGGACCATATATCTCGATAATTCTTCCGCGCGGCATACCACCCACTCCTAATGCCATATCAAGAGTTAATGAGCCTGTAGGGATAGAATCCACACTCGAAACATGTGTATCGCCAAGCTTCATAATAGAACCTGCACCATATTCCTTTTCGATTACATTAAATACCGCCTCAAGAGCCTTTTTCTTTTCTTCGTCAACCTTACGCTCTACCTGTGGCTTTATGGTCTTTTCTGTCTTTGCCATTTTCACCTTGTCCCCTTTCATCTATGTAAAAAATTTCATATTACGAACATTTGTTTTATTATACAACATTTTGATATATTTTGTCAATAGTTTTTTCATAATTTAATATAACACTTAAATTACAATTTTATTACTAAAATAAAGGACTCTTTGATTTTAGATGCAGAACGCGCAAAACGAAGTAAAATACGGATGCATCCGCATTTTACCTTGTCCGACAGCGTACAATGGTACGTCGAGAGATGAGTTTTGCGCATAGTTCAAAGGTACAAAAATAAGAAAATCCACAAAATGCAGATTTTCTTACCTTAATATTATACAATTATCAAAAATACCTTTGAACGTTGGGCGCTAAAAGCAAAAGTCCCCTATGATAGCATTTTGTTCACTGCGCTGATAAGTGCATATATTGACGCGGTATTGATATTTGCATCAACTCCCACACCCCAGAATGTTTTATCCGAGCCTATACGGTGTACACCTATATATGCTGCCGCACGTGAAGAAGATGAACGCTCCAAAGTATGCTCTGTGTAGTTTGATATTTCAAACTCCTCATTCAAAAGCTTTCTAAGACCGTTACACAACGCGTCCAAGGGACCGTTACCCACACCTGTTATGGCTATCTCTTTATCCTGATAACTTATGTTTGCAGTTATATGAGTGTCATTATTATTTACATTGGAGTAATATGATACACTCTTTATAGGCGTGGTGAGATTTACATAAGTATCCTTAAATGACTGATGAATTTCGTGATTTGTTAAAACAGTTTGCTTTTCGTCAGACATTTCGTTAATGATTGCAGAGAACTCAACAAGCATTGGCTTTGGAAGTGTATAGCCATATTTATTTTCCATAATATAGCTTACTCCACCCTTGCCCGATTGACTGTTTATGAGGATAGGCTCATATTTTCTGCCTATATCTGTCGGGTCTATTGTAAGATACGGATTTGCCCATGTTGTACTTCCCTCTTGCTCGTAAAGGTCCATACTCTTTTTGATTGCGTCCTGATGTGAGCCCGAGAATGCAACATATGCCATATCACCCGCATACGGATGACGTGGATGTATAGGAAGTCTGTTATACTTATCATATACTGAAACAATTACGACGATATTGTCTATATTAAGCTCAGGGTCAATTCCCTGAACAAACATATTAAGCGCAATAACAATTATATCCGCATTACCTGTTCTTTCGCCATTTCCGAAAATTGTACCCTCAACTCTGTCTGCACCTGCAAGCATAGCAAGCTCTGTTGAGGCAACGCCTGTGCCTCTGTCATTATGAGCGTGAAGGCTTATAACAAGATTTTCGCGGTTATTCAGGTTCTTACACATATACTCAATCTGGTCTGCATATACATTTGCAGTTGCAACTTCGATAGTTGAAGGAAGGTTAACTATAACCTTTCTATCAGGTGTAGGCTTTAGAATATCCAATACTGCATTTGTTATTTCAACCGCGTATTCAGGCTCTGTACATGTAAAGCTCTCAGGCGAGTATTCATATCTTACATTGCCCTCAAGCTGACCCTCAACAAGTGATACCAAAAGCTTTGCACCGTCAATAGCAAGCTGTTTAATCTCCTCTTTATCCTTTTTGAATACTACCTTTCTCTGCAATGTAGATGTTGAATTATAAAGGTGTATTATAACATTCTTAGCACCCTTTAGCGATTCAACTGTCTTTGTTATTATGTGCTCTCTTGCCTGTGTTAAAACCTGTATGGATACATCATCAGGAATTAAATCCTCATCTATAAGACGTCTTACAAAATCATACTCCGTAGATGACGCAGCAGGAAAACCAACCTCAATTTCTTTAAAACCGAGCTTAACTAAAAACTTAAAGAATTCAATTTTTTCGTCAATATTCATAGGCGAATACAACGCCTGATTACCATCACGCAAGTCAACACTGCACCATATAGGCGCCTTTGTTAATTTATTGTTTGGCCAGTCTCTTGTTTTTAGCGGTATCTCGTGATACATTCTCTGATATTTTTTGTAGTTCATATCTTTTCCTCTAATTCTAAAATATACTTATAATACATACAATTTTACAATAAATTCTTGTTTATGTCAATATCTTTTTCCCTTTTTTAATAATATAAATCAATTAAAATCAAAAAAGTAATTGACAAACATAAAAAATGGTGATACAATACCAAACATACAGGGGAGCTTGTTATGGCAGGCTGAGAGGAAGTAATCAACTTCGACCCTTATACCTGATACGGGTAATGCCGTCGTAGGAAGTTATTTTTATTTGCTTTTTGACGAAGAATTACCCATTGGGTAATTCTTTGTTTTTTTAAGGAGATGAAGTTTTTATGAGCAATAAAAAAACATCAGTATTTTCAAATAGCCTTATATGGTTTGGTGCGGCAGTATCAATAGCCGAAATAATGACGGGTACACTGTTTGCGCCATTGGGATTTTTAAAAGGTACTTTTGCAATTATCATTGGTCATATAATAGGTTGCATTCTTCTTTATCTCTCGGGAGTGATAGGCGGTAAAGAAGAAAAAAGTGCCATGGAATGTGTAAAAATATCATTTGGTCAAAAAGGCTCGTTGCTGTTTTCGATTCTTAATATAATACAACTTATAGGCTGGACTTCTATAATGATTTTTAACGGTGCCATATCTGCAAATTCTGTTTTAAATATTGGCGGACCGTGGCTCTGGAGCATTGTAATAGGTATTCTTATTGCAATATGGATAATTATTGATATAAAAAACCTTGACAAAATAAATACCATTTCAGTATGTGCTCTGTTTTTCCTGACATTGATACTCAGTATTATGATTTTCAAAAACAGTTCTGATGCTTCATTTGGTGAACCAGTAAGTTTTGGTGCGTGCTTGGAATTGTCCGTTGCCATGCCAATCTCGTGGCTGCCGCTTATATCCGATTATACAAGAAATGCAAAAAAGCCTGTTGCAACATCGGCAGTGAGTTCAATTACATATTTTGTTATAAGCTCATGGATGTATTTTATAGGCATGGGAGCAGCAATTATGACAGGCGAGAGTGATATTGCCTCCATAATGTTTAAATGCGGTCTTGGAATGACTGCACTTATAGTAATAATTTTTTCTACTGTTACTACTACTTTTTTAGACGCATATTCCGCAGGAGTAAGCTGTGTGAGTGTAAACAAAAGTGTAAAAGAAAAGATTGCAGCACTAATCGTTTGCGTAATAGGTGTCATTCTATCAATATTTGCACCCGTAGGACAGTTTGAAGGCTTTTTGTATTTTATCGGCTCTGTATTTTCGCCTATGATTGCAATACTTATAGTTGATTATTATATAAACAAAAAGGACTTTTCAAAAGTAAAATTTAATATAACAAACTTAATAATATGGTTTATTGGCTTTGTAATTTACAGAATATTTATGAAAATAGATATAATATTAGGCTCTACACTGCCTGCTATGATTATAACTGCCCTAGTAAGCTTTATAACAAATAAAATATCAAATTCAAGGAGTGAATAAAAATGTTTAAAGAAATACTTAATAATGTACGCAGCACTCACCCACTGGTGCATAATATAACAAATTATGTAACTGTAAACGACTGTGCAAATATTTTACTTGCATGCGGTGCCTCACCTATCATGTCCGACGATATAGAGGAAGTATGCGAAATAACCGCTATCTGCAATGCTTTGAATATCAACATAGGGACACTAAATAAATTTACTGTCCCTGCTATGCTTATGGCGGGCAAAAAAGCAAGGGAGTTAAATCACCCCATAGTTCTCGACCCTGTTGGCGCGGGTGCATCATCACTTCGCACTAAAACTGCCGTGTCAATATTGGAGGAAGTAAAACCAACAGTTATAAGAGGCAATATTTCCGAAATTAAAACTCTTGCAATGGGCACTTCTACAACAAAAGGCGTTGACGCAGATATTTCAGACAAAGTAACAAAAGATACCTTAAAGGGTGCAGTTGAATTTGCAAAGGATTTTGCAAAAAGAACAGGTGCAATTATAGCAATTACAGGCGAGATTGATATTGTTGCAGACCAAAGCAGAGCCTATTGCATATATAACGGCCATCCTATGATGAGTTCAATAACGGGCACAGGTTGTCAGCTTAGCGCACTTATTGGTGCATACGTAGCAGCAAATAAAGATAACGAATTAGATGCAACCGCCGCCGCCGTTTGCGCTATGGGTTTATGTGGTGAAAAAGCACATAGTCGTCTTAACTCTCAAGACGGAAACTTAACATACAGAGATTATATTATAGACGCTGTTTATAATTTAAACGGCGAGGAGTTAGAAAAGGGTTCAAAATATGAAATTATGTAAAAACACAATGCTTTTATATGCAGTAACCGACAGAGCATGGACAAAAACTCAAACACTTTACGAACAGGTTGAATGTGCTATAAAAGGCGGTGTTACTTGTCTGCAACTTCGCGAAAAGTATTTAGATTTTGAGGCGTTTTTTGAAGAGGCATTAAATATAAAATCACTCTGTAAAAAATATAATGTGCCATTTATTATAAATGATAATGTTAAAGTAGCAATAAAATGTAATGCAGACGGTATCCATATAGGTCAACACGATATGTCCTTAAAGGATGTACGTAAAATGGTTGGTGATGATATGATAATAGGAGTTTCTGCACAGACAGTTGAGCAAGCACTTGAAGCACAAAATAATGGTGCAGACTACCTCGGCGTTGGTGCAATGTTTTCTACAAGCACAAAGCTTGACGCCGATGATGTATCATATGATACACTAAAGGAAATTTGCGAAAAAACCTCTATACCCGTTGTAGCAATAGGCGGAATAAATAAGGATAATATTTTAAAGCTTGCAAATTCAGGCGTTGATGGTGTTGCACTTGTATCTGCAATTTTTGGAGCAGAGGATATAGAAAACGAATGTAAAGAATTAAAAGAAATTTCTGAAAGAATGGTGAAAATATGAAAAAAGTTCTTACAATAGCAGGCTCCGACTCAAGCGGTGGTGCAGGTATTCAGGCAGATATAAAAACTATAACTGTTCATAAGATGTATGCAATGAGTGTAATAACTGCACTTACTGCGCAAAACACAACGGGTGTTTACGATATTTTAGACTCTACTCCCGATTTTGTAGCAAATCAGCTCGATTGCGTTTTTAATGACATTTTCCCTGACAGTGTAAAAATCGGGATGGTATCAAACTGTGATATTATTGAGGTAATAGCCGACAAATTAAAAGAATATGGCGCAAAAAACATTGTACTTGACCCCGTTATGGTGTCTACAAGCGGTCATAATCTTATAACCGATGAGGCGCAAAATACACTTATACAAAAGCTCTTACCGCTTGCCGATATTATAACCCCCAACATTCCCGAGGCAGAGGTACTAAGTGGTGTTAAAATAAAAGACGAACGGGATATGATAAGCGCGGCACACAAAATTTCTGATTTTTTTGGCGGTGCAATACTTATAAAAGGCGGACATCTTGTAAATAACGCAATAGACCTTTTATATTATAACAAAAATGAGCATTGGTTTTCTTCCGAACGTATAGATAATCCCAACACGCATGGCACGGGTTGTACCCTATCCTCAGCAATAGCATGTAACCTTGCAGATGGATATTCCTTAGAAGAGAGCATAAAAAATGCAAAAGAATATCTTAGCGGTGCACTAAAGGATATGCTAAATTTAGGCAAAGGCTCAGGACCATTAAATCATTCATATATTATAAAATAAAAAACGGTTTTGAAAACCGTTTTTTTATTTTATCTCGTTAATCTTACCTGCTCTCAAATCAATTTCGTAATTTGTAAACCATTCGGAATGGTATCGGTCATCATACTTGAATGTTACCTTTTCATTTTCTTTATCAATTATCAAATCTCGCGGTGCACGATTCTGAGTGTAAATTATTTTCCCATAATCGATATATGTTCCGTCATCATATACTTGCAGAAGATTATATGCAGTCCACGATGTTCCTGCCATTGAATAGTAAACAAAAGAATAATGTTCGGCATCAAAACTTTCTATATATCCTCCAATATGATTATTATTAAAATGTGAGATAATTTCCTCTATCGTTTTCTTAGGTTCAGGTATATAATTTTTCTCTGCTTCTTTTACCTTTTCGGGATAATAATATGTAAATGCTGTAAACTTGTTAGTTGCTGACGGTCTGCGAAAATAATATCCTATTACTTCATCTTGGGCATTTATAGGTAATACAACCTCAATATCCGTATCATCTGTTACATATTCGGGAAAGTCAAAATGCTCATGACCGCCACCACAATGAAACTTTTCTTCAAAGGTTGCATTGGCCTCGGTCATATCTTCATTGAAGGATATTGTTATATCCTTATCTTCTGAAAATTCACCCCATTTACTATACAAAAACTCAAGACTTATTGTGCGGTCTTCTGCGTTCCAGATATATTTTCCGCCGATGGGCGAAAATTTCTTATCATACCCCAAATCTTCTATTGCAACCGCAGTTTTTCCGCCAATGTTGTAGGTTGGAACAACAACATCATAAACTAATGTTTTAATATCAGTTTTATAAATATTGCCTATAACCTTACCCGGCTTGGTTTTGCTTTGCACTTTTCCCTCAACAAGACAGTACGGTCTTAATGAAAAAACTTTTAATGTACGGGTATTATCATCGTAAATATACTCATACGAGTTCCATCTGATTATATCTTCAATAACTACTACAGTTCTTCCGCCAATATTATATGACTCAACTTCAACACCGTTTATATATGCACGAATATCTGTTGAATATATATGCCCTGCAATATCACCATTAGCAGCAAACACTGACGTAGATATTGTTAATATTGAAATTGCACTTAATATAACTGATAATATCTTTTTCATTTTATAGTCATTCCTTTCTTTTTAAAATTGCCGTTTGAAAAAGCGACGGCGTATATTTATACTCCAAGCTTTTGAAAATGGTAAGATGGGCAATTTGATTCAGACTTATTTAATAACATTCATATAACCTCACCATTGTTGCAATCGCCTGTTCAACTGTATATGTTCCCTTTGGAGCAAATTCACTTTCTGATACACCCTTCATAATATCCATAGCTTTCATACTTGCTACAGATGCTTTTGCCCAGTCTGATATCTCACCTTTGTCTGAATATAACAATTCTGCGGAGGTTGGTATGGTCTTGTTACCTAAAAACTGTGCAGTTCTGTAAAGAATAGTTGCCGCCTGTTCACGCGTGATAGATTCATCAGGGGCAAATGTGCCATCGCCCATTCCATAAATTATATCCGCACCCGATAAAAACTTAATCCTATCATCTTCGCAATCCGAAAAAGATATGGAATTAACCTTATCAGTAAGCTCTCTTTCGTAAATTACGCTATCGATTGCAGACCATTGTCCCATTCTTGAATCACTCACGGGTGAAAACTCTGTTGCAATAAGACGATATATTAAATCGCAAAACTCTTTTCTTGTTATATTTTTTGTGTAGTTTTGTGTTAACTCATAAGGCAGCAAATTACAAGCTGCTGACCTTTGGATTTCTCCCCTTGACCATTCACTTGCACCATCAGTATTCAGTAAATTATTTTGAGGTATAATTTCTTCATCATCAGGAGTTTTATCTCTTAATGTATTTTCAAATGTATCGGATTTTTCGTTTAAGTATTTTTGGAACAAGGTAGTATTTGCTGTATAAAGAGCACTTCTTGCATTACCAATATAAGGTAAATACCATACATAATTTTCCTTAACCTCTCCGTGAGATT
>JAZNPJ010000033.1:0-5083 GCA_045589635.1 Clostridia bacterium | reverse complement strand
TATATGAAAAACTTTGGCGAGTTTTTTAACGACCAGATAGAGAACGCACAATGTATTGTGCTCTCTCATACTCAGTCAACAAACGAGCAAAAACTTGATGAGGCTCTTAAGCTTATAAAAGAGCACAACAATAGCGCCGTTATTGTAACTACTGATTGGGACAAGCTTGATGCAAATCAGCTTATAGATGCAATGGAGCACAAAGATACTCTTGAAAGTGAAATTGACCAGATGCACCACCATCACGAGCATTGCGAGTGCGGGCACGAACATCACCATCATGAGCATTGCGAGTGCGGACACGAACACCACCACGAGCATTGTGATTGTGGACACGAACATCACCACGAACATTGTGATTGTGGGCACGAACATCACCACCATGCAGATGAGGTGTTTACAAGCTGTGGTTTTGAAACAACAAAAAAATTTAGCAAAGATGAAATAACAAGCATTTTAAAAGCACTTGAAAACGAGGATAAATATGGCATTGTTTTACGTGCCAAGGGTATTGTTGAGGGCGATAATAACTGGATACACTTTGACTATATACCCGAAGAGTGCGACGTACGTTTGGGCAGTGCATCAATAATCGGCAGAATTTGTGTTATAGGTGCAAACATAAACGAAGAAGAAATAAAGAAGTTATTTAACATTTAAGGAGTATAACCACTATGGCAGAAGTACCCATTTACCTTTTCACAGGCTTTCTGGAGTCGGGAAAAACTAAATTTATACAAGAAACATTAGAAGATAATCGTTTTAATCAGGGGCAAAATGTGTTACTCTTAGTATGTGAAGACGGCGAGGAGGAATATGACTTTTCAAAATTCCCAAACGACCATGTCTTTAAAGAGGAGTTTGAAGACAGCGACCAGATTACTCAGGAGTATCTTTTATCTTTGGAAAAACGATACAACCCTGATGTTGTTATGGTTGAATATAACGGAATGTGGCTTCTTTCCGATTTGTATGAGGCTTTGCCTCAAAATTGGCTTGTGTATCAGGAGTTAATGTTTTGTGAGGCAAAGACATTTATTCCGTATAATCAGAATATGCGTCAGCTTATGGTTGATAAATTAAGCAGTTGCGAAATGATTGCCATAAACCGTGCTGATGAGGCAAAAGACCTTGACAGAGAACAAATACACAAAATTATAAGAGGGTCTAACAGACGTTGTACCATTGCATATGAAAATACAAATGGCACAGTTGAATATGACGAAATTCAAGACCCACTCCCCTATGACATCAATGCTTCTGTAATTAAAATTGCAGATGAGGACTATGCTCTTTTCTATCGTGATTTAGTAGAAGAGCAGTCAAAATATGACGGTAAAGTTATAGAGTTTCGAGGTGTACTTGCAAGGGACAATCAAATGTCAAAAAAAGAGGCAGTTGTCGGCAGACAGATTATGACTTGTTGTGCAGATGATATTGCATACTACCCCATTGTCTGCACCTCCAAAACTGACCTTAACTTTAAAAGCGGTGATTGGGTTACATTACGTGCAAAAATAAAAATCAAAAAGCACCCCATTTACGAGGGCGAAGGACCTGTATTGCAAATAGACAAAATAATAAGAGCACTGCCACCACAAGAAGAGGTAGCAGCATTCTTTTAAATACAGAAAGGGAAAACTATAATTATGAAACAATATGATGGATATAAATATATAGATGGCGGTGTATGTGCTGCTAAAGGCTTTAAGGCAAACGGTCTTAACTGCGGTCTTAACCCCAATAAAAACAAAAATGACTTATGTGTTGTAGTAAGTGATGTATTATGCTCTGCAGCTGCAGTTTATACCCAAAACAAGGTTAAGGGTGCACCCATTATTGTTACAAAAAAACATCTTGAAAAGACGGGCGGTAAGACACTGGCAGTTATTGCAAATTCCAAGAATGCAAATACATGCAATGCAGACGGAGAAGAAAAAGCCGAGCGTATGTGTGAGCTTGTTGCAAATGAGCTTGGAATAAGCACAGATGATGTTATTGTTGCGTCAACAGGTGTTATTGGTCAGCCACTACCTATTGAGCCTATCGAAAATAATATAAAAGATTTAATATCAGGTCTTGACTATAATAAAAATGAGCTTGCGGCAACAGCAATTATGACTACCGATACAATAAAAAAAGAGGTTGCGGTAGAGTTTAATATAAATGGTACAATATGCCGCATAGGCGGAATGGCAAAAGGCAGTGGCATGATACATCCAAACATGGCAACAACACTTAATTTTATAACAACAGACGTTGCTATTGAGCCTGACGCGGTACAGAGTGCACTCTCAGATATAACAAAAATTACCTACAACTGTCTTAGTGTCGATGGTGATACCTCAACAAATGATATGGTTTGTGTATTGGCAAACGGTCTTGCAGGTAATACAACAGTTGTTAATAATACAAAAGAATATGAAACATTTAAAATGGCACTCTACATTGTTATGAGTGAAATGACAAAAATGCTTGCAAAAGACGGTGAGGGCGCAACAAAGCTCTTAGAATGTACTGTTGACGGTGCACCTGACCAGGACATTGCAATTATAGTTGCAAAGAGCGTAATCCGCTCACCACTCTTTAAATGTGCAATGTTTGGTGAGGATGCAAACTGGGGACGTGTTCTTTGTGCAATAGGCTATGCAGAGGCAGACTTTGATATTAGTAAGGTAGATGTTGCATTACGCTCCGAAAATGGAATTGTTAATGTATGCAAAAATGCTGCAGGTGTACCTTTTAGCGAGGATGTTGCAGCAACTGTTCTTTGCGCCGACGAGATATTTATAGATATAAATCTTAATCAGGGAAGTGCCTCGGCAAAGGCATGGGGTTGTGATTTGACATATGACTATGTTAAAATAAATGGCGACTACCGCTCATAAAGGAGTAATTATGGAATTTTTTAATGATTTGCTTACAGGTTTTATACGACCAAAAAAATACAGTGAGCTTTTAAATAAAGGTATAAGCCGTGTTGTGGTTTATTCACTTATATTGATTTTAATATCATCTATCTTAACATTTTTATCACTCTCTAAATTATCCGACGCAGCACAGAAATATTATAAAGAGGTTGTTCCCGAGTATACATTTACAAACAATGAGCTTATAATGAGCGAGCCTTTTAAGCTTGAATTTATGGGAATGATTATAGCAGCTGACTCTGATACAGAATTTACAAAGGAAGACTTTGGAAATAATTTACAAGGACTTTTGTTTGATAAAAACAGTATGCTTGTACGCTCGGCAACAAATACCGCAGAAGTTGAATATATTAAACTTACAGACGGTGAAGATATAGCTTTTTCAAAGCAGGATATATATCTTTTAGCACCGGCCTTTAAGGGAATTTTGTATGCATTCTTTGCCATTTCTGTTATATTTAATATTGCAGGATTTTTCCTTGGTGCACTTATAGTATCATTATTTGCGCTCATACCAAACAAGATAAGCAAGCTCCGCTTTGCTAAGCTATATAAGGCGGCAATTTTCTCGCGCGGTTTACCTGTTATTCTTTCTCTTGTATTAGGCAGATTTATTGGTGGTATACCAATAATTGTAAGCTTACTCATATCGTTTATTATTTTAAATATTGCACTTACATCAATAACACAAAAGGATAGATAAAAAAACTCCCAAGCATAAGCTTGGGAGTTTTTTGCAAATGGAGAGAAATTTGTCTGTCATTTGCAAGAGCAAAAAAATTATTTCCTTATATTGTCCTTATTCATTTTAATAAGTATAATCCACACTGCTATCAATGCAATGAGTGCAAATCCGCCACCAATATAAGCAATGGGTTTACGAAGACTTGATGAGACCTTTGTTTCTCCATTAAATTCATTTGAATTTAATCTCTCACCTTTTAAAAGGTCTATCTTATGGCGCGATGGTTTCATAAGCAGAGTGCTTCGCTTATATGTTTCGTATATCTTTTCGAGCTCAATGTCCGATAGCGGTATACAGTCTGTACGTACTTTAAGGAGCTGATATCCGTCAGGCGCACTGTCGCTACGTCTGAAAAGTGCATAATTGTAAAATGACCTGTCTGTCGAAAATCTTACGTAGTATATTTCGTCGCCAAGCGAATACATATTACTTATAAGATAGAACCTGTCCGAATTTGTTGTATAATCCATTGCACTCTTATATTCAGCCATAGACTTAAATCTGCTTATATCAAAGTCGCAATAGTTGACCGCCTTTGCAAGTGCATCCTCTACAAGTGCCTCATCATCAGGCGATAAACGCAGCGAAATATCCTCTTGTGTAACACTGTCTGCAGTATCGTCCTTTAACTTTTTAAAGAACTGTCCCAGTGTTTTATTGAATGATGAAATATCCATACTTGAATGAACATACGAATTATTAAAATCAAGTATACCTATATCTTCGACACCCGCAGGCGGTTTAATATACATAAACGCGTCATTTCCTATAACAGTATAATATTCACTCTTTTGAAGTACCTGGTCTTTATACGTTTTATAGGATATATATTTTTTATTATCATTATAACCTATATTAAATTCACCGCTTATGCCATCAGCAATTTCGGAGTATGATTTTGATATAATACCTATAAGCTCTGCCTGGGCTTTTTCTCTGTCAAAGCCAAATATATGAACTTCAAAGCACTGAGAATTTTTATCCATAAGATATATAACCAGAATCGGCACGCCGTTATTATTGAAGTCTATTAAATCTGCGTATATAACTCCACCATTTCTATCTGTTAAATCGGCATTATCAAACGCAATAAATCCACCTGCATTATCGGAAGATACAACACCATAATCGTATAAATAGTCGTTTAATTTATAACCGTAAACTGAGGACATTATTCCGTTTTCGTTATTATCGTGAGCAAATGCACCAAACGAAACAGAGGACAGTGCTACTACAGCTGATGTAAGTAAGCACAACACCTTATACATACCCAACTTCAAGTATATATCGCCTCCTCATAATATAATCTTATATTTCGTACAAATATCACATAATACTACATTTTATACACATATATTATATAATTTGCTATGTAACATTTCAACCTTATTGCAATTAAAATTATATG
>JAZNPJ010000032.1:0-4854 GCA_045589635.1 Clostridia bacterium | reverse complement strand
AGACCAAATTCCTTTACAACGCTTGATGAAAGAACCTTGCCATTGCTTATAAGTGAATAAACTGTGTCATACATATTCTTTAATGACTCAAACTTTGGCATTTCGTTCTCATCACGCTCGGCCTTGAACATAATAAGCTTTGAGCCTGATTTCTTGAACTCTTGTGATATTACCTTATCTGCCTTTGTGTGAGATACTGCAAAGGATGTAAGAGTAGGGGGAACATCCAACTCGTTAAATGAGCCACTCATAGAGTCTTTGCCGCCGATTGCAGCAATGCCAAGCTCTAATTGCACACGGTATGCACCTAAAAGTGCCGCAAATGGTTTACCCCAACGCTGTGGATTGTTGCCAAGCTTTTCGAAATATTCCTGGAATGTTAAGTATATCTTCTTATAATCAACACCCATTGCAACTGCCTTAGAAACTGATTCAACAACTGCAAATGCCGCACCATGATATGGGCTCCAGCTTGAAAGGTTTGGATTATAACCAAAGGTCATAACTGTTGCAGTGTTTGTATTAGCGCCAAGTACAGGCACTTTTGCTGCCATACCCTCGGTAGGTGTAAGCTGATATTCACCGCCAAATGGCATTGTAACAGTATTTGCACCGATTGTTGAGTCGAACTTTTCGCAAAGACCCTTTTGTGAGCATACATTAAGGTCAGATAAAACGTTTAACCACTCGTTCTTTATATCATTCTTTTTCTCGTACTTAAAGAAGTTCTTGCTCTCGTCAGGAAGTACAACCTCGACGTCAGTATTCTTTGTAGCACCGTTTGTGTTAAGGAATTCTCTTGAGATGTTACAGATTGTCTTACCTCTCCAGTTCATTACAAGACGTGGATTTTCGGTTACAACTGCAACTTTTGTTGCCTCAAGGTTTTCTTCGTTTGCGTACTGAATAAACTTATCGGCATCTGTACTTCTTACAACAACTGCCATTCTCTCTTGTGATTCGCTTATTGCAAGCTCTGTACCGTCAAGTCCCTCGTACTTCTTTGGAACTTTATCCAAATCTATTGTCAGTCCGTCTGCAAGCTCGCCTATTGCAACGCTTACACCGCCTGCGCCAAAGTCATTACAACGTTTAATAAGAGTTGTAACTTTTTCGTTTCTAAATAGTCTTTGTATTTTTCTCTCAACGGGAGGATTACCCTTTTGAACTTCACTTCCGCATGTAACAACGCTCTTTTCGTCGTGCGCTTTTGATGAGCCTGTTGCTCCGCCTACACCATCACGACCTGTTCTTCCGCCCAATAATACAATAACATCACCATCGGACGGAACTTCTCTTATTACATTCTTCTTTGGTGCTGCACCTATAACTGCACCTATTTCCATTCTCTTTGCAACGTAGCCCTCGTGGTAAATTTCCTGTACTTTTCCTGTTGCAAGACCAATCTGGTTACCGTATGAGCTATAACCTGCTGATGCGCCTGTTGTGATTTTTCTTTGCATAAGCTTGCCCGGAAGTGTATCGGCAAGCGATACTCTCGGGTCGCCTGAGCCTGTTACACGCATTGCCTGATACACATACGAACGACCTGACAGTGGGTCTCTTATAGCACCGCCAAGACATGTTGCCGCACCGCCAAATGGTTCTATTTCTGTCGGGTGGTTGTGTGTTTCGTTTTTGAACATAATAAGCCATGGCTCTTCTTTTCCGTCAACGTCAACGTCAACAACTATTGAGCAGGCATTTATTTCCTCAGACTCGTCAATTTCTTTTAACAGTCCCTTTTTCTTTAACTGCTTAACAATAATGGTTGCCATGTTCATAAGGCACATATCGCGGTCGGGAGCATATAATTCTGCCTTTGCTCTTTTGTATTCCTCGTATGATGCCTTTATAACATCTGCATATTTTCCGTCGTTTATTTTTACATTGTTTATTCTTGTAGAGAATGTTGTATGACGGCAATGGTCCGACCAGTATGTGTCAATCATACGCATTTCTGTAACAGTTGGATTTCTCTTTTCTTCGTTTTTAAAGTAGTTCTGGCAGAATTTCAAATCGTCCAGATCCATTGCAAAGCCCATTTCGTCAAGAAAGGCTTTCATTGCATTTTCGTCCATATCAATAAAACCGTCAACAGTTTTTACGTCTTCGGGAACAACAACCTCCATATTAAGTGAGGTTGGCTTTTCAAAAGATGCTTCTCTTGCCTCTACGGGGTTTATAAGGTATGACTTTGCTTTTTCGAACTCCGTATCAGAAACCTCGCCTATAAGAACATATATTTTTGCATATCTAACCTTTGGGCGCTCCTTTTGAGTAAGTATAGAAATACACTCCTCTGCACTTGCAGCTCTTTGGTCAAACTGACCCGGTAGATACTCAACTGCAAATTTAACACCCTCGTTTATTTCTATTTCTTCGTCATAGGCACTGTCAACGGGCGGCTCGGAAAAAATAAGACATCTTGCCTTTTGATATTCCTCGTCGGAAATGCCCTCAACGTCGTAACGGTTTATTATTCTTACTCCGCTAAGACCGTTCATAGAAAGATTGCCTCTTAAATCGGCAAGAACACCCTGAGCCTCAACATCAAAGCCTTTCTTCTTTTCAACGTAAATTCGTTTAACCTGTGCCATAGTATAAATTCCTTTCTGTATATGTTTGCTTTTTATCCTAAAATGTAATAAAATTTATATACTCTGTCCGTATAGTTACGGACAAAAATTTTATGCGATTATGTAATTACATTACACATACTATAATTCTACCATAAAAAACAAAATATATCAACTAAAAATGCAAAAAAAATTCTTTGCTTTTTTACCAAAAAACTGTTGACAAATAAAAAAAATTGTGGTATTATATAAAAGTCGTAAAAATTGAATATATGCGGGAGTGGCTCAGTGGTAGAGCGTCAGCTTGCCGAGGTGAACGTCGCGAGTTCGAATCTCGTCTTCCGCTTTAAAAATCCGTACACGATAGTGTGCGGATTTTTACTTATTACCTATTCACTGTTCACTAAAAAGCTTTTATGTACGGATTTTTAAAGTAATAAGTAATAGTGAAGAGTGAAGAAGTGAGGTACAAACTCGCTAAGGCGAGTTTGGTTAAATAAGAGGAGGTAAGTTATGGATAGTCCGCTAATTATAAAATCAAAGGAGTTTGCATTAGAAGTTATTAAAGTTTGCAACAAAATAAAAACCGAAAAAAGAGAAAGTGTGTTGACAAATCAACTTATTCGTAGTGGCACAAGTATCGGTGCAAACATAAGAGAAGCATTTTATGGACATAGTAAAAATGATTTTATTGCTAAACTACAAATAGCATTAAAAGAATGCTTTGAAAGTGAATATTGGATTGAGTTACTTATAGAAAGTGGATGTTATAATGATAAGACTATTCTTGATAAATGTGTCGAGTTAAAGAAAATTCTTATTTCCTCAATAAACACAGCAAAGAAAAATCAATAATTAAAATAGCACCTGATTTGATATGCACCTCCAAAAGTGTCTAACTTTTGGGGTGCATATCAGTTGCAAGTGCTTTTTTATCTATTCCACCCTTTGCCTGTTCTGTGCATATTGCTTTGGAGAAATGCCCATATAGCGTTTAAATACATTTATAAAATAACTTAAATCGTTAAAGCCGCAATCGTACGCGGTATCTGTTACACTTATTCCTGAGAGCAGCATTTCGCATGCCGCCTCGATACGATACGTCGTCATATACTCAACGGGTGTTTGTCCCGTAACGTCTTTAAACACCTTGCAAAAATAGTTTGCACTCATAGAGCATTCCCGTGCAAGCTCCGTAAGGCTTATGCTTGATGAGAAGTTTTCCTCTATATACAAAATTGACGGTTTAATCTTATCTACACGGTACTCAACATTATTTATTGGCGTATCCTGATTTTGAAGTGTATAATATGCAATTTTGTAAATTGCACTTATTACTTCAAATTCGTAACCCGTATCTTTTTTTGTAAAGCAGTTAAAAATGAAATTTATATCATCATTATTTGAAAATTTAACTGCACAAATTATTTTTGATTTTAAAATTGTACGTATTTTCTGAGTTGCATACAAAATCACAGGTGAAAAGACAATACACTCATAATCGCACTCATCAGGCTCTGCACCATGAGCAATGCCGCCGGGGATATATATGCTGTCTCCTGATTTTAGCGAATAGGGGGTATCGCCTATTTGCACATTCAAAGAGCCTTTTGTAACGCGTATAAGCTCAATATCCTTGTGCCAGTGTGTTTGCATGTGATATTGTGGGTGGTTTTTGTCCACCTTGTAATACTCTATAGGGAAATCTGGCGTTCCTCGTTGCTCTGTTTCCTGTAAAAGTGAAATTTTCATACTTTTATTGCCCTTTCTGCTACAATTATCCAGATGGTGGGTATAAAACACACCTAATCGTAATATTCTTATACTTTATTCCATTATAACACAAGTATTTTAACAAAGTCAATAGTATAATTATATTAGACTATAATATTAGTTTAATTATATATATTATTCAGGAGGAAACAAATATGGCAAAATCAAGACTAATAGGCGATTATCCTGTTATCGGTATTCGACCTACAATCGACGGACGTCGCGGTCCTTTAAAGGTTAGAGAATCTTTAGAGGTTCAGACAATGAATATGGCAAAGGCTGCTAAGAAGTTATTTGAGGACAACTTAAAATACTCAAATGGTGAGAGTGTTAAAGTAGTTATTGCTGACACAACAATCGGTCGTGTTGCAGAATCTGCTGCATGTGCCGACAAATTCAGAAAAGAGGGTGTAGACATTACACTTACAAAGTCGGAGGCCAAGCGGTCTTAGGAAGACAAGTGTTAACTACAACTCCTTGGCTCACAGAACGACATGGCTAC
>JAZNPJ010000031.1:0-3041 GCA_045589635.1 Clostridia bacterium | reverse complement strand
AGAGGTTACGGAACAACTCTTGGTAACTCACTTCGCAGAATACTTCTTTCATCATTGCCGGGTGCAGCTGCAACCGCTATAAAGATTGAAGGTGTTCAACATGAATTTTCAACAATCCCGGGTGTAACTGAAGATGTTACAGAAATAATTCTGAACATTAAAAAGCTTGCCCTTAAGCTTCATGGTGAAGAAAATACAAAAACTGTTATCATAGAAGCAAAAGGCGCTGGTGAAATAACAGCAAATGATATAAAGCGCGACAGTGATGTTGAGATATTTAATCCCGACCTTCACATTGCAACGCTTAATGAAGATGCTAATTTGTATATGGAAATCAACTTGTCAAGGGGCAGAGGCTACGTAAGCGCTGACCGTAACAAGCAGGGAGCACAGTCTGTAATAGGTATGATTCCTGTCGATTCTATATATACACCTGTTACAAAGGTGAATTATACTGTTGAAAATGTTCGTGTAGGACAGTATACTGACAGAGAACAGCTTTCAGTAGAGGTTTGGACAAATGGTACAATTAAGCCTGATGAAGCTGTAAGCTTGGCAGCAAGGGTTATGAATGAGTTATTGAACTTGTTTATAGACCTTTCAGAAGAAGCAAAGGCTGCCGAAGTTATTGTTGAAAAGAAAGAGAACAAGAAAGAAAAAGTTCTCGAAATGACAATAGAAGAGCTTGACTTATCAGTACGTTCATACAACTGCTTGAAGAGAGCCGGTATCAATACTGTTGAAGACCTTATAAACAAATCTGAAGAAGATATGATGAAGGTCAGAAACTTGGGTAGAAAATCGCTCGAAGAAGTTATAAACAAATTGAACAGTTTAGGTCTTTACCTTAAGAAAGAAGAAGATAATTAGGAGGTACGTTATAATGCCAGGTACAAGAAAGTTAAATCTTCCTACTGACCAAAGAAAAGCATTACTAAGAAATCTTGTAACAAGCTTTTTGGAAAATGGTAAGATTGAAACAACTCTAACAAGAGCAAAAGAAACTCAGGCAATGGCTGAGAAAATGATAACTCTTGGCAAAGCCAATACATTGCATACACGCCGTCAGGCTTTGGCTTATATAACCAAAGAAGATGTTGTAACTAAGGTGTTTGCAGAAATTGCACCAAAGTATGCTGACAGAAATGGTGGATACACAAGAATAATCAAAGTAGGTCCTCGTCGTGGCGACGGTGCTGAAATGGCAATTCTTGAATTGGTTTAATTAAAGATAAAACAAAAAATCTTGGAATGATTTCATTCCAAGATTTTTTGTTTAAATATTCCGGTCATTACGGGAAAAGATAAAGAGAGAGGGTTACAAATTATAAATCATTCCCGTCCAAAACGCAGGGGACACAGAATATCAATTTCCAAACAGGGTAAAGAATGTCCCCTGCGTCCGTGAAATAGCTTATTCAATCGATTCTATAACTGCATATCGTTTATCGTGCCTTCTATATACAATATTCATTTCGTTTGTTTGGGTGTTCTTGAATATAAAGAAATTATGCCCTAATAAGTTCATCTGTAGAATTGCTTCTTCTACACTCATAGGCTTTACAATAAATCTCTTGGTTTTTACAATGTCAAATTCCGCTTTATCCTCAGACTCATTAAAATCATAACCGTTAATCATCATTTTGTCGCTAAGAGCGTCCTTTTTGATTTTCTTCTCAAGCCTTGTTTTGTTTTTTCGGATTTGTCTTTCTATTATATCAACAGCTTTGTCGGTCGCAGTCATAAAATCTACTTCAGTTACCTCTGCACGGTAAATCATTCCACCGGAAAAGATTGATACTTCAATGTAATCATCATCTTTGATAGTCCCAAATACAACACGTGCATCCGATTCCTCGCGGAAAAACTTTTCGAGTTTTGAAAGTTTTTTCTCTGCATAATCTTTTACCTTGTCGGGTACCTGAGTCTTTCTTCCAATAATCGTAAATTTCATACTGTTCACCTCTTTTTCTGGTATTAAGAGGATTTTATATCCTCCTAATACATATTTACCCAAAAAATAGAAATTCAAACAATTTATGAAATAAATTTCTAATAATTTATAACTCTCTTCCCAAAAGAGAACTGTATTTTAAATAATTTTGCGGGTTTGTACTGATGACCCGTTCTATTGTTTTTCCTCTCATTTCGAGAGTAAGGTCATTATATAGTTTTATGTGTCTTTGCTGAAGTTGAGTTTCATCATAAAATATTATATCTGTAGGAATTACTGAATAAATCATTTTTTGTTGTTCCTTTCTTTGCCTATAAGTTCGTACAGTTTCTCCATTGCATCTGATAATCCGCCCATTTGATTTATAAGTCCGCACTCTACTGCTTGCTTTGCAAAAAGAATTGTACCTACGTCATTTGCGATTTCATCTGTTGCAAGCATAAGACTTTTAAACTTTTCCTCACTGACATTTGAATTATTAACCACAAATTCAGTTATTCGATCCTGCATTCTTTCAAAATACTGAAAAGTCTGCATAACACCTATTACAACACCGCTCATTCGCATAGGATGTACTGTCATAGTTGCAGTGGGGGCGATTATAGAATAATCTGTGCTAACGCTAAGAGGTACTCCAATACTGTGTCCGCCTCCCAATACAAGTGATACAGTGGGCTTCTTCATGCCTGCAATAAGCTCGGATATTGCAAGTCCCGCCTCAACATCTCCGCCGACTGTGTTTAAAAGTACTAAAAGTCCGTCTATTTCATTATCCTCCTCAACTGCTACAAGCTGAGGAAGTACATGCTCGTACTTTGTAGTTTTGTTTTGTGGCGGTAATACCATATGTCCTTCTATCTGTCCGATTATGTTAAGACAATGTACATTTCCGCGCGGATTTTTTGTACGTATATTACCAAAGTCATATATTTGCTGACGTTCTTCTTTTGAATGTTCACTTCTGCTTTCCTGTTCAAAGTCTTCGTTCATATTTTATCTCCGTATTATATAATTTTCTATATGTTATTATTGGGTTTTTCTAAGTATTTTATGTAAATTTATATTGAATTTTTATATTATTTATGTT
>JAZNPJ010000030.1:0-3559 GCA_045589635.1 Clostridia bacterium | reverse complement strand
GAGGTTTGGCTTTTTTCCTATATGGTATTTCCATAATGTCTGCTGGATTAGAAAAAATTGCTGGTGGGAAATTAGAGAAAATTTTAAGAAAAATGACCTCAAGCCCGTTAAAAAGTTTAGCATTAGGTGCAGGTATTACAGCATTAATTCAATCATCTTCTGCTGTAACAGTAATGCTTGTTGGCTTAGTTAACTCAGGTATTATGACTTTATCTCAAACTGTTAGTGTTATTATCGGTACTAATATCGGTACAACAATAACTGCGTGGATTTTATCACTTTCAGGAATAGAGGGGGATAGCTTCCTGGTTCAGATTTTAAAGCCTATAAACTTTACTCCCATACTTGCACTGATTGGTATTGTTCTTCAGATGTTTTCCAAAAAAGATGGCCACAAAAATATAGGAAACATTCTGCTTGGTTTTTCAGTATTGATGTTTGGAATGGACGCAATGTCCGGTGCAGTTGAGCCACTAAAAACAAATGATGAGTTTAAAAATATACTAATAATGTTCCAAAACCCTGTTTTGGGAGTACTTGCCGGAGCTGCGCTTACTGCAATTATTCAATCATCATCGGCATCTGTTGGTATTTTACAAGCCTTGTCCGTTACGGGTGCAATAACGTTCGGAAGTGCAATTCCAATAATTTTGGGACAAAATATAGGTACGTGTGCAACTGCACTTATTTCGTGTATTGGTGCACAAAAGAATGCAAAGCGTGCGGCTATTGTTCACTTGTATTTTAATATAATAGGAACTGTCGTATTCTTATGTGCATTCTATATAGCAAACGCAATTATAGATTTTACATTTATAAACGATACTGTAAATGAGTTTAATATAGCGATTGTGCATACAATATTTAATGTTACTACAACACTTATTCTTTTGCCGTTCCACAAAGTGCTCGAAAGACTTGCAATGTTCACAATCCGCGATAAGAACGAAGAAAAAGAAGAGGTAGTTATTTTAGACGAACGTTTTTTGATAACACCATCATTCGCAATAGAAAAGTGTGCAGATGTGTGTGAAATGGTCGCTCAAAAAACCCGCCAGGCAGTTGAAATGGCATTTGAGTGTAGTGCAAATTACTCCGACAAGCTATATCAGGATGTTGTGGAATTAGAGGATAAAACAGACCATTATGAAGATATGATAGAAAATTATCTTATAAAGGTTTCGAGCCACGATTTATCTATGGCAGATTCGCAAAAGGTAAGCTTCTTGCTCCATGCAGTAGATGAGTTGGAGAGTATAACAGACTATGCAATGAACATTGCAAGAATAAGCAAAGATGCATACGCAAAGGGGATAGCTTTTTCTGAAACTGCAAAAGAAGAATTAAATGTTATGAAGAGTGCAACAACGGAAATTGTAGAGCTTATGGCACAGACAATTACCAATAGCGACAGCTCTATTGCAGTAAAAATATCACCGCTTGAGGATATTATAGACGTCCTTAAAAACAGCTTAAAGGCAAGACACATTGCGAGATTGCAGCAAGGTCAGTGCACAGCATCTGTTGGTTTTGCATTTAATGACTTTATCAGCTCTATGGAAAAAATCTCAGACTGTTGTCAGACTGTTGCACTTTCGTATATTCAGCTTTGCGAAGAAGATATAGAAAAGCACCAATACCTAAGCGAGCAGAAGAACACAAGCGCAAAATACGAAGAAAGACACGAAAAATATGCTCTTAAGTATTCATTGCCTGCAGTTGAAGGTAATTAAGACTATAATAAAAGCTTCTCGTTATGAGAAGCTTTTTTGTGTATTTAATATTTATGAGTATTGACAACAAACAAGCGTTATGATACAATTATAAAAAAGTTACTGTCGAGACTGTCGTTCGCATGGCTCACTTCCATAGGTAGACTTTTTTGTAATTTAGGAAATTACAACTTAAAAGTAGTAATTTCCTAAAAGATAAAAAATTTAATATATCGTTTAATGTTCTTCCTTGTGCGTAACGTAAAGCAATTTACAGCCTTGGAGGATGAAGAGGGAATCGGGTGAGAATCCCGAACGGTACTGCCGCCGTATGAATTTTATGCCGTATATACGTCGATGAAAGTCGGTCATTGGGAAACTGAGAAGGCAGTGTATACGGAGTTGCAAAGCAATAAGAATTCAAGTCGAAAGACCTGCATTAACAAATAAGAGAGTGTTTGACTCCTTTTGTTTGCTTTGTTTTTTTTACAAAGGCGGTGGAGGCACAGGAATATGCAGCTGTGGTAAAAATTTTTACCATAGCTTTTTTTGTAGAAGTTATGGTATAACATAACACAAGGAGGTACTTAAAATGTACAAAAACAATCTACAAAAACTTATTTCTATAATTCTTATGGTGGTGCTTGTTATGTCGCATGGTATAACAATAAGCGCTAAAGAGCCTGAGTATGCCTACATTTCGGCATACGACTACACCGCAGTTGAGGCTGGTATTAAGGGTGCAAGCAAAACAGGAGTCATTCTCGAAAATTATAAGGTTGAAATTGCCAAAACTACAGCACAAACCATAAAAAATGCATTTAGCCAAAGCGGTATAGCATTAGAGCTTACAGATGAAGTTTATGGCTCATATTTAAAGTCAATAAATGGTCTTGGCGAGGGTAAGGGTTATGCAGGCTGGTTTATGTCATACAACAATGATGATTACTCCAACTGGGGAGTTGACTACATAACACTAAAAGACGGGGATGTTTTGCGATTTGACTATTCAAATAACGAAGACGATGTTACAGACGATATAGGAAATGGCTTTTACGGACTTCCTATAATATCCTCGATATCTCTTGACGGTATAGAAGTAAAAGCGTCAAAAACATCGGAATATGACGAATGGAATCCTGTAAACGTATATTATATTGACTACGCAAACGGTGTTAAAGAGCAAATACAAGGTGATGGCAGTGAACAAAATCCGTTTATACTTAATGTGCCCGTAAGAGAGGGAACAGATATAACAAATATAAAGGCAAGCTATAAAACAAGCCTTAATTCGCACTACAGAATTACACAGGGAATTGACGAAGTGAGGGACTATACCAATGGTGTAGATGTTACCATTTCGAGCCTGGGCGGTATGCATAAGAGCTATTATAAAATTTATGCAAAAAGATTAAATGCCAATGGTGTTGCAGTAGATGTAGGAGAAGACGAAGATAACATAAAAACATACATATATTCAAGCGGAGAAGCAAAGTGTTACAGTGCTTTTTATAATGAAGACAAAACCTTAAATAATGTAGAGGTAAGAGATATTGCAAAAGGTATCTCGCTTATAAGCAGTAAAAAAACAAGCAATACTGAACATAGAACATTTGTCTGGGAGGACACAATGCTCCCTCTTAACTAAAAGGAGGCGGAAACGATGAAAAAGTTTACACTAAGTATAATAACAATATCTTTGTGCGTGTTCTGTGGATGCAATGTTTTTGCAAATGATATAAACACCTGTTTAAATAAAACAATGGAATATGTATCTCAAACTGTAACCAATCCCAACATTGGCAGTGTGGGCGGAGATTGGGCAGTGTTTGCCCTGTCAAGATGCG
>JAZNPJ010000029.1:0-17460 GCA_045589635.1 Clostridia bacterium | reverse complement strand
TATCGTCAGTTGTACCTGTTTTACCATATGTGGGGATATTTGTGCCAAGTCTTGCCGCTGTACCTGTTGACCCCTGGTATCCGCCCTCAACAACACTTCTTAGCATATCGGATATAATGTATGCAGAAGCGGCACTTATTGCCTGAGATGTTTCGGGATTTTCGTTACTTAATATAATATTACCTGATGCGTCCTCTACACGTGTATATGTGTATGGTGCTATATACTTACCACTGTTTACAAAGGTGCAATATGCCGCCGCCATATCACGTGGGCTTACACCCTCATTAAGACCACCGAGAGAAAGAGCCGCAAAGTTTCGGTCTTTTTCGGTAAGCGGTATATGAAATCCGTTATTAAGATAACTGTATGAGCTTGTAAGTCCTATCTTCTCAAGAACTTTTGCTGCGGGAATATTTGCAGAAATTGATACTGCCTCTTTTATTGTCATTTCACCTTTGTGGCCCTTGTATGAGTTTTTAGGCTTCCATTTATCAGAGCCAAGCTCAATTTCTTCGTCTACAATTACCTCTGTTTCGGTGATTTTACCTCTGTCAAGAGCAGGTGCATACACAGAAAGCGGCTTTATTGATGAGCCAGGCTGACGCTTTGACTGTGTTGCTCTGTTCCAGCCTCTTATATCTGTCTTTTCTCCAAGACCACCCACAAGTGCTTTAATCTGACCTGTATATGGGTCCATTACTACCATTCCTGCCTGTGCAAGGTTATAGAGGTCTGTACCTGCGGATATACCCAGGTTTGACTTATTGGCAAATATATCCTCCATAATTTCCTGCATTCTTACATCAACAGTAGCATATACCTTTAAACCGCCATTATATACCTGCTTTGTTGCAAACTCATATGAATATCCCTTTTGGTTTTGCAAATCGCGTATAACGTCAGATACAACCTGATCGCTGAAATATGAGCTTACATCTGCTCTGTTACGTCTGTAGGTATTATCAATCTCAAGCGGTGTTCTTATTGCTTCATGATATTCACTGCTCGTTATTTTGCCTAACTCATACATCTTATCGAGAACGATATTTCTCTTTTCTATATGATTTTCGGGATTTGCAATAGGGTCATACAGCGACGGATACTGAGTTATACCCGCTATTGATGCCGCCTCTGCCAATGTAAGTGCATTTGCAGACTTGTTAAAGTAGGTATTTGCCGCCGCCTCAACACCCATACAGTTGTTGGCAAAATATACAATGTTAAGATACATTGTTAAAATCTCGTCCTTGGTAAGCTCCTGTTCGAGTGCAACTGCCCTGAACATTTCCTTTACCTTTCGGCTTGCCTTATTCTCATTTTCGCTCGTTATATTCTTAATAACCTGCTGAGTTATGGTCGAGCCGCCATAGTCTGACTCGCCTATACCAATCTTGGCAAGCAACCACTTTGCAGTAGCACCAAATGTTCTCTTTATGTCAACTCCGCCATGCTTATAAAAACGCTCATCTTCTATAGATACCATTGCGTCTTTCATTACCTGCGGTATCTGTGCAGAATCAACCCATATACGTGTTGCCTCCGATTGAATTTGCTCATATTCGTGGGTTACACCCAAAGAGTCTTCATAATAGACAAATGACGCATAGTTAAGTGCAAGATTTTTAATGTTCATATCCTTAATCTCACGCTTTACTGCGGCATACATTCCGATAGACATACCTATGCCCACAATAAATATAACAAGTAAGATTATAATAAATATACCTCTTACTCTTTTACGTCGGCGAAGCTTCTCCTCGGATATTTTTCTCTTTTTTGTGCCCCGCTTTTTGCTGTTTGAGGTCGTTGTTCTTTGCGTAGTTTCTTTTTTATGTGTTCTCGAAGAATTTTTTTCTTCTTCCAGTCTTCTTCTGCGTGAATATGCACTCTCAGAATTCTGGGACGTTCTTCTGTCATACTCGTCCCAATCGAAATCATCATTGCGATTATAGTCTCTTCCACGTCTGCCATTATCAGCCATCTTCATACCTCCTTAGTTTTTTTGTATATGAAAATTCTTTCTTAAATGTGTTCAAAAATATATACATAGTAATTTTATCATAAATTTTGCATTTTTTCAAGCTATTTTAACTATTTTTTGCCAACAACATTGACAATATCCCAATATAATGATAAAATTATTTAAAGACATATTAAAAATTATTGTAATATATTTAAGAAAGGCGGGTTTTATATGCAGCATAAAATAGAAAAGCTTTTTTTATCACCAACAGGGCTTTTAACATTTTCGCTGTTAAGCGGTGTGGGATATTTTGGAATGCTTTTACGTATTATAAGAAACTATTCGCGGGGCGGAAGTAATTTTTTAGGATTTTTGTTTGCACCTGCAATAATCTGCGGCGCGGCACTTGTACTTATAAAAACAATAAAAAGCAATATAGAACGCGAAAATCACGAGAAGAATTCGATTCTGTTCTTTTTACACATATTCGTAATCGTTATTGGTGCAGTCTTTCTTGTTGATATAATTTTATGAAAATAGGAAATATAGAAGCAGGCAACGTCTTTTTAGCACCAATGGCAGGCATAACAGACCTTACATTCAGGACCATATGCAAGCAATACGGAGCTTCGGCAATGTGCACTGAAATGGTAAGTGCAAAGGGACTTTATTATAACGACAAAAAAACACACGAGCTTATGCACATAGAGGATATACATAAACCGTGTGCAATACAGATTTTTGGCTCTGACCCTGATATTATGGCACAGATTGTTCCAAAGGTCGAAAAGGAAAATTGCGATTTTATTGATATAAATATGGGTTGTCCCATGCCAAAGATTGTAAATAATGGCGACGGGAGCGCACTTATGAAAAACCCCGAGCTTGTCGGTAAAATTGTAAAGGCGGTGTCAAGCACTGCAACAATTCCCGTTACGGTAAAAATCCGAAAGGGTTGGGACGATGATAATATAAATGCAGTCGAAGTTGCAAAAGCAGCCGAAGAAAACGGAGCTGCGGCAATTACAGTGCACGGCAGAACAAGAATGCAGTTTTACAGTGGCGAGGCTGACTGGGATATAATAGCAAAAGTTAAGGAAACAGTTAAAATACCCGTTATCGGCAACGGTGATATTACAAGTGCCGAAGATGCAAAGAAAATGCTCCTGCACACAAACTGCGACGCATTTATGATAGGCAGAGGCGCACAGGGAAATCCGTTTATTTTTAAACAGATAAACGAATTCTTAGAATATGGCGAGGTTATTACCTGCCCCACCCCAAAGGAGCGTGTGGAATTGGCTCTTATGCATGCAAAAATGCTTGTTAAGGACAAGGGCGAAAGACGCGGTATAACCGAATCGCGAAAACATATGGCATGGTATATAAAGGGGTTACCCAATGCCGCAAAGCTTAAAACTGAAATATTTAAAACCACAGATTTTAAAACATTTGAAAAGCTTTTTGACGAGTATTTAAAAAATGCTCTCTAAATTAAGAAAAATATTGAAAAAAGACTTGAAAAAAATCAAAAAATCTGTTAAAATAGAAAAAATATATATTTTTTTGTAGAATGCATATTACTAAGTCTTGCAGAGCAATAAAAAGGAGGATATATTTATGGCAGATAAATTCGCAAAAGAAGGACTTACATTTGATGACGTGCTATTGGTGCCTCAGGCATCAGACTTTACTCCGAACGAAGTGGAGCTGACAACAAATCTTACAAAAACACTAAAGCTTAATATACCATTTATGAGTTCGGCAATGGATACAGTTACCGAATCGGCAATGGCAATAGCAATGGCAAGAGAGGGTGGTATTGGTATAATCCACAAGAATATGACCATTGCAGAGCAAGCCGCAGAAATAGACAGAGTAAAGAGAAGCGAAAACGGTGTAATTGCCAATCCTTTCTCCTTGAGTGCTGAACATACACTAAAAGACGCAGACGATTTAATGGGACGTTACAAAATATCAGGTGTTCCTATCTGTGATGAGAATAACATCTTAATAGGTATAATAACAAACAGAGATTTGCGTTTTGAAACTGATTATACAAAGAAAATAAAAGAAGTTATGACAAGCGAAAATCTTGTTACTGCACCTGAGGGCACAACCCTTGAGCAGGCACAAAAGATTTTATCTAAGCACAAAATAGAAAAACTTCCTATAGTTGATGATACAATGCATCTTAAGGGTCTTATAACAATAAAAGACATTGAAAAGGCTATTGTATACCCCAATTCAGCAAGAGACGAGGCAGGCAGATTGCTTGTTGGTGCTGCAATAGGTGTAACTGCCGATGCGATTGAAAGAGTAAGAGCAGTTGTTGAGGCAGGCGCAGACGTTCTTGCTCTTGACAGTGCACATGGTCATTCAAAGAATATTATAGATAAGGTTAAAGAAATTAAAAAGGCATTCCCGAATATTCCTATTATTGCAGGAAATATTGCAACTGCAGAGGCTGCAGAGGCACTTATAAAGGCGGGTGCAGATTGCTTAAAGGTTGGAATAGGCCCGGGCTCAATCTGTACAACAAGAGTAGTTGCGGGAATTGGCGTTCCACAGATTACTGCAATATATGACGTTGCAGAGGTTGCTAAAAAATATGATATACCAGTTATTGCAGATGGCGGTATAAAATATTCAGGCGACGTTGTTAAGGCTATTGCTGCAGGAGCAAGCGTTGTTATGATGGGTAGCTTGCTTGCAGGTTGTGATGAAAGCCCCGGCGACTTTGAGATTTATCAAGGCAGACGCTTTAAGGTTTATCGTGGCATGGGCTCACTTGCCGCAATGGAAAAGGGTTCAAAGGACAGATACTTCCAGACAGGCTCTAAAAAGCTTGTGCCTGAGGGTGTTGAGGGACGTGTTCCTTATAAGGGTCCATTATCTGATACAATATTCCAGATGATTGGCGGACTAAGAAGCGGTATGGGATATTGCGGAACAAAGACAATTCCTGATTTAAAGAAGAACGGAAAGTTTATAAGAATAACAGGTGCAGGCTTAAAGGAAAGCCACCCACACGATATTTATATCACAAAGGAAGCACCAAACTACAGCACAAACTAATAAAACAGGCGACCTTACAGGTCGCCTGTTTAGTTGTTTAGTGATATTCATCTGCAAAGTATACATCAAATACATCTTTGGCAACCTGTGCCGCATTTGTACCTCTTACACCATGCTCTATTACAACTGCTATTGCAATTTGCGGGTCATTAGCAGGTGCATAGGCTATAAACAATGCATTGTTCGAACCGTTTCCTACTTGTGCAGTACCTGTTTTTCCGCATATAGAAACAGAGTAATCTGCAAATATATTAGATGCACTACCCTCATCAACCACACGTCGCATACCGTTTCTGACTGCATTTATAACATCATCACTCATCTCTATTTTTTCTGCAATTTGCGGCGGATATTCTGCAATTACTCTTCCGTCAACAGATGAGCGTATGTTCTTTATTAAGTTAACCTTGTACCGTGTTCCGCCATTGGCGATAGTCGCGGCGTAGTTTGCAAGCTGCACGGGAGTGAATAAGCTGTACGACTGACCTATTGCCGCCTGAAGTGTATCACCGCCAAACCACGACTTGCTTGTTACATTGGTTATTATGCTTTCTTTATACTCAGGACTTGCCATAGCACCCTTTGCTTCTTCGGTAAGCTCTATCCCCGTATATTCTCCCAAACCAAAGCTTGTGGCATATTTACTTAACGTATCTATACCCATACGTCTTCCCACTTCGTAAAAGAAATAGTTACATGACTGTTCTATTGCAGTTGATACATTTATACTGCCATGAGTAGCGTCATACTCCGACCATATCCAACACGATGGCTGATAGTCTGTATAAAATTTATATATACCCTTTGTTTGTATTACCTCTCTTGGTGTTAAATTTCCCGACTGCATTGCTGCTATTGCACTTAGCGGCTTAAATGTTGAGCCGGGACTGTAAAGTCCGCTTACACTTCGGTTATAGAACGGATTTGCACTGTCCTCCAAAAGTTTCTGGTAATCCTCATCAAAGCGGGACATATCATATGTGGGATATGATGCAAGTGCTAAAGTATCACCCGTCTTTACATCTAAAAGTGCTACTGCTCCTGCATTGCAGTCTCTTCCGTTCTTTGCACCTGAGGGCGCACTGCGTTGTATACGTTGTATGTTATTTGCAAGAATTTTTTCGACCTCCTGCTGAAGTCGCGAGTCGATAGTCAGTGTTACGCTGTGTCCGGGTACAGGCTCAATATCATCTATGAGTGTTACCTCTCTGTTATTTATTTGCTTTACAGAACCCGTTGTACCGTCTGTACCCCTTAGAAAGCTTTCTGCTTTCTTTTCTATTCCCTCTTTGCCGATTGTATCGTTCATACCATATCCGTCAAAGCGGTATTTTTCGTATTCCTCGGCATTTATTCTTCCGCACCTTCCCACAATATGAGTTGCAACACCGGGCTTATTGTATTCCCTTACATAGTTATTGGATACAGATACACCCTTTAGTGTTGTACCTCTCTCCTTTATTTTTGCCACTGCGGAGGGTGTTAAATTCTCAACCATACAATACGGGGAAACCTGAGAAAAACCCCTTAGCTGCGCTTCGTAACGAATTCCCACTATTCGTCTTATTTGTGTCTGGTTATATGTTAATGGAATTTTATATATATCTTTGTATGCCTCTATTACCTCTGCGGGGTTCATATCATAATAAATTTTGTCGTTTATATAGCGATTATTAGAAAACCAATCCCGGGCAGTTGTGTCATTTTCTTCAAAGGTAAAATAATAGGGTGCATAGCTTATAGGCAGAGAATCCTTAACCTCTATGCCCTCTTCATCAAGAATTTCGAGTACGTCCATTATTGTTTTATTAAGCTCTTCACTGCTTTGACCTGCTATTTGCAAAACCAAATCATAAGCAACTTTATTGGAAACCAATGGCTCACCGTATCGGTCGAATATTTCTCCTCTTGGCGCTTTTTTTACAATATTGGAGGTTAGTCTTTCCTCTGCAACCTCCATATACATATCGCCTTTAACTATCTGCAAATCATATAGTCTGTAGCCTATAGCGCATATCATTATAACAATAATTATTTTTAGTATGGCAAATCTTGCTCTAGTGTTTTGCATATCCAAATACTGACTCCTTATTTATTTCATCTTCATACACATTCATTCTGAAAAGTCTGAATAATACTAATGACAGCACTGTGTTGTATATAACAGATGGCAACGCTGTTCTTATGATTGTACCCATAGTTATAAAATTAAAATTATAAAGGTGCAATAATGCTGAGTGAATTGCAACCGCCACTGCACTCAAAACACACACTCTTGCCCCGATACTTATATATCTTGGGTACTTTTTTAAAGAATGAGCACCAAGCGCAACACATACGCAAAGTATCAGCTCCATACCAAAACTCTCAATACCTATAACTGCATATACAAGAGAAGCAATAACTGCTACAAAAAGCATTTTTATAAAATCACTTTCAAGAAGTGCCACAAATAAAATAAGCAAAAAAACAAGTGTAGGTTTTGCACCCATAATGGAAAACTTATGCATTACGCATACATCTAAAAGCATTGATATAAAAAACCATAAAAAGAGCTTTGTGTTCTTTCTTTTTAGCATTGTTTTTTCCTTTCTGTTTTTAGGGAGCCCCCTACAATGTCTTTGAAAATGGCGAGATAGGCAATTTCCAAAACCCAAATCCGTAATAAAATTGTTCAGATTACCGTTTGAAAAGACGACGGCGTATGTTGATACTCCGAGTCTTTGAAAATGGTGAGATGGGCAATTTTATTCGGATTTTTATTTGTGGATTACAAGAACCTCATGCATATCCTTAAAATCTGCCGCCGGTTCTACAGTTGCATAGTTTAACATTCCTAAATTATCCATATTTATATCACGTATTATGCCTATTGCTATACCCTCAGGATAGATTCCACCAGAGCCAGATGTTTCTAAAATATCGCCTGTTATTATATTTACATTTTTATCCACAAATGTAAGCTTGCAGTTGGTTTTGGTGCTTAGCTCGCTGTCGCCCTCAACTACACCGATATCGCCTGTTCTTGAAATTCTTATACCTGTTGCATTTTTGTCGGCTATAATTGTTGTAACTATCGCATGATTTAAACCCGCCTCACTTATGAGTCCTACAAGACCCTCAGGGGTTATAACCACATCGCCCTCTTTAATATTGCTAAGAGTGCCTTTATTGATTTCTAATTTATCATAATAGTTATTTGCACCGTGTCCTATAATTCTTGCTGCAGTTGTTTTATAATCAAGAATTGATTTTTTAAGCTCCAGAAGTTCCCGAAGCTCATCAATTTCCTGATGATAATCCTCATCGTCGCGCACTTTCTTTTTTAGCTCAATATTTTCCTCTACAAGACGTGCATTTTCTTCTCTGTAGCCTTTCATTTCGTACACAAATTCCACTCCGTTGCCTATTTTATCTGCAATGTACGAAACACCCGACTGAAACGGTGCAAAAACTGTTCTTACTACATTCGATATTGGATTTTCTCCGCCTATGCGCGTTATAATGCTCATAACAAGTACAAATATCACTACTGCACTTATTACCTTCCCCGCCTTAGTCTTTAAAAACTTCATTTTGTTCCTTTCACTCTTATCTGTTTTTATCCTCTATAAGTTCTCTTATGCGCTCAAGCATTTTACCTGTACCTACAACAACACAGTCAAGCGGATACTCGCCAACATATGCACTAATACCCGTTGCTTCAGTGATAAATCTGTCCATACCCTTTATAAGTGCACCGCCGCCTGTTAAAATAATACCTCTGTCCATTATATCCGCTGCAAGCTCGGGCGGTGTATTCTCCAATGTGATTTTTATAGTCTCTAACATTTCGGCAAGGTTTTCGCTCATCGCCTCTCTTATTTGCGACTCCTTAACAATTACCGTTTTTGGCAGACCTGTGGACACATCACGTCCCTTTACCTCAAAGGTTTCCTCGTCATCATCCTCGTATGCCGAGCCTATTGTTATCTTTATTTCTTCTGCCATTCTGTCGCCTACATTTATTCCAAGCTCTCTTTTTAAATAATTAACTATTGCACTGTTTAGCGCATCGCCTGCTATCCTGATTGAATTTGACGCAACAATTCCGCCAAGCGACATAACTGCAACCTCTGTTGTTCCGCCGCCAATATCTATAACCATTGTACCTGTTGCACTCATTACAGGCAGACCTGCACCCATAGCTGCCGCCATCGGCTCTTCAATAAGTATAACCTCCTTTGCGCCTGATTGCATAATTGCCTCCTCAACAGCGCGTTTTTCTACCTCTGTTATACCCGACGGTATGCAAACAACAACTCTTGGTTTAAAAACTGAGCTTATATCTGAATTTTTCATAAAATGCCTTATCATTGCCTGAGTTATGTCAAAATCGGCAATAACGCCGTCCTTTAGCGGACGTACAACAACAATGTTTTCGGGAGCTCTTCCTATCATTTCACTCGCCTCGAGGCCCACTGCCACAACCTTGCCTGTGTATTTATCAACTGCAACAACAGACGGTTCTCTTACAACAATACCTCTGCCCTTTACATATATGAGTGTATTTGCAGTTCCCAAATCAATTCCTATATCACGCGAAAAAATTCTCATTTTATTTTCTCCTTAAAAAATCTTATAATCAAATTCGTTTTCCAGTATATCCGCCAGAAGGCTTGTACTAAGCCCCACAACATTGTTATAATCACCGTCTATACTCTCAACAAGAGCCGAGCCCTTGCCTTGTATACCATATGCGCCTGCTTTATCAAGCGGTTCGAGCGTTTCGATATATGCGGCTATTTTTTCGTTGGAAAGCTCTTTGAATTTTACAGTTGTTGCAAGCGAGGAGCAAAATGTTTTACCGTCCTTTACACGCATTACACATATACCTGTATATACCTTATGTTCTCTGCCGCTAAGAGTTCTCAGCATCATAAATGCGTCGGTTTTGTCTTTTGGCTTGCCTAAGATTTTGTCATCTATAGTTACTACTGTATCTGCCGATATTATCATTGCTTTTTTGTTTTTTACCAAAAGCTTTGCCGCCTCTGCTGCCTTTAAGAGTGCAAGCTCCTGAACGTATAAATCAACACCTATGTTCTCCTGTTGTATATTCTCCTCATCAGTGTTGGTTATTAAAATATCAAAATCTAAGCCTATAGACTCCAATAGCTCTTTTCTTCGGGGTGAGCCCGAAGCAAGTATAAGCTGTGTCAAATTATTCAACTCCTCTGTATAAATGTCCACGTGTAAATTCGTTTTCTCCATACGGATTTTTTATCGGCTTACCGCTTAGTGCCGTAAAATAAAGCTCAGTTATCTTCTTACATTCATTATAGCTTTCTTTTGTAAAGACAAGTCTTAAATAATCAACACCTGTTTTCTTTAAATCGTCTGTTTTATCTGCACAAAACATTGCCTTTGAATTTAACAGTTCACAAATACATCCGTCATGGCATATTAGCGGAAATTCTTCGCCTTTACGGTCTTTTAAAATATAGTCTGACCTTTTTTTAGCACACTCTCCCATTGCCTTTATCGGACAGTTTTTCATAATCATCAATGGAATTCTGCCATATGCAATAACCTCAACACATGCATTTGTATTACCAATAGCACCCTTTATTTCGCCAATATTAAGCTCGGGTGATAAGACATAGCTTTTAAGATTGGAATAATGCCCTATTGCCTCGCTATTATATATGTTAAGTCTGTGTGAGCCATGAAAAGATACATTTTTATATAAATACAATGCACCCGTATTTGATATTTCTATATCTTCACACAAAATATTCTCTTTTTTAAAGATATCACTCATTTTCTGGATTATTTTGCCCGTATATCCCATATTTTTTGCCTCACAAATAAGATGTGATGGCATTGTAATTTTCTCAACTCCACATTCAATTACTGCCATTAGCTGCTCTTTAGTATTTACCTGTGCACTGATACTTAGCTCTCGCTTTTTTCGTATCTCGTTTTGATAATTATATGAAAATACTTCCTTTTTATCCCTTTTTACTCTTTCATTTGCTAAAAGCTCACAAGCCATTCTTCTTGTTTTATTTATCCCGCCGATACTCATAGCCGCACCGTCTGCAAAAAGCTCAAGCTCCTCTGCAACAAACGGGGTTTGTCCAAGCTTTTGAAGCTGTTTGGTGTAGCGCTCTGTATTATTCTTTTGAGCTACTTCGCAAACCTCTTGAGATATTGCTGTGGCATAGTTGTTTTCATCATCCGACACTGTAACAACCAAAGGCTCTCCCACGTTCATAATAGCACTTATTTTTATTGGTATTTTTCGTATATAAGTATCAGTACCAACACGTGATAGTGCCTCTTTTGTAAAATAATTCTTATCTGCATTTGAGGGGTCCTGGTGGCTCATCATATCGGCGCCTAATCTGTTTTTGAAATATCCGTCAGTAAACCCGCGCGAAAATGCGTCTTTAAGCTCTTTTTTATCCTCTTTTGTAACTGATTTTGTATTGTCAATATACTTGCGGTAAACGCCTACAACTGCACTTACATATTCGGCACTCTTTAAGCGTCCCTCAATCTTAAGGGATTTTACGCCTATGCTCTTTAATTTTTCAAGCTCATCAATTAGTGCCATATCCTTTGGACTGAGTATATGTGCACTCTTTTCTTTTTTGTTCTTTGCACACAGTGTGTAAGGCAAGCGGCACGGTTGAGCACATCTGCCGCGGTTTCCGCTTCTTCCGCCTAAGATACTCGACATTAAGCATTGTCCGCTATAAGACATACAAATGGCGCCATGTACAAATACTTCAATTTCTGCCTTTGCCTCTTTACATATTGCCTTTATTTCTTCATATGAAAGCTCTCGTGATAAAACCACACGCGAAAATCCTGTTTTTTCGAGATATTTTACACCCTCGATACTTGTAACTGTCATTTGTGTGCTTGCGTGGAGCGGCATTTTAGGGCATACTTTTTTTATAATTTGGGCAACACCCATATCCTGAACAAGTATTGCGTCAACACCAATATCCGCCAAAAATTTTATATATTCCTCGAGGTCTTTTAATTCTTTTTGCTTAACTAATGTATTTACCGTAACATGGACGTCTACTCCGTAGAGATGACAATACTCCACTGCCTCTTTAAGCTCTTCCTCGCTAAAATTGTCAGCGCTGTGCCTTGCACCAAACCTTGTACCGCCAAGATATACCGCATCAGCACCCGACTGCACTGCAGTTTTTAGTCTGCACATTCCGCCTGCAGGGGCTAAAAGCTCAATATCTGCCATTTTGCCCTCTCTGGTTATTAAATCCTTGATTTCTTCTCATATTTTCCATACGCTCTCTTAGCTGTTTGTTCTCATTTGCAAGTCTTTGATTTTGCTCCATTTGCTCCTCAAGCTTTTGGGTGCATCTTTGCATTTGCTCGTTAAGGAGATTTCCCGCCTCCTGTACCTTAAAATATTCATCACAAATATTGAGCGCGGCAAGAACAAGCGGTCTCTCTCCTAATGTATTTGAACCGCTTTGTATAACCTTTTCAATCTTTTCGTTTATGTGTTCACCCAATGCTTCTATATATTCGACACTTTCTTTAGCAACCACATTATACTTACGCGAATTTATCGTTAGCACTACCTTATTCATACTGTTTTAGCGCCCCCTTTTTATAAAAAATTTATGCCGTTATACTACATTATATATTATACTCTATGTTTTAAAAAAAATAAAGAGGTATTTTGAATTTTTTCAAAATTTTTCTTATTTTTTGTCGGATAATAATAATCATAAAAAATCAAAGAGGACAGTCCGTATAAATTCGATGTTGCGGGTTTTAAATCCTCACGGATTTGTCTTTATAAGCAATAGAATTTATATAGATTGTCCTCTTTTTGTGTAATTGTGCTTTTTATTCCTCAATGTTTCTCTCTGTTAATGCTTTTAATTCGTAGAACTTACCCTTTTTCTCCATAAGCCCGTCATATGTGCCATATTCGACACATCTTCCGTTTTCCATAACAATAATGCGGTCTGCATTTCTGATGGTAGAGAGTCTGTGTGCAACAATAAATGTTGTTCTTCCCTTTGTGAGATGGTCAATCGCCTTTTGCACATAATATTCGGATATATTATCAAGTGCCGAGGTAGCCTCGTCAAGTATAAGTATCTTAGGGTCGCGTATAAGTGCGCGGGCAATAGAAATACGTTGCTTTTGTCCTCCCGAAAGCTTTGCTCCGTTCTCACCCACGGGAGTGTCTAACCCCAGCGGTAAATCCTTTACAAATTCATCAATATTCGCAAGACGTACAACCTCCGCTATCTTTTCCTCGCTTATATTGGTAAGACCGTAGGTAATATTCTCTTTTATTGAGCCTGTAAACAGTATGCAGTTTTGCGGAACAACAGAAATATGGTTTCGGTATTTACTTAAATCAAGTAATTCTAAGGGCTTACCGTCAATTTTTACCTCACCCTCTGTGGGGTGTAAAAATCCTATAATCATATTCATAATAGTAGATTTCCCCGACCCTGAGGCGCCCACAAATGCTACACATTCACCCGGCTCCACCGTAAAGGAAAGGTCCTTTATAATTCTTTCCTTTGCATCGGGGTAGCGGTAATTTACATTATTAAATTCTACTGTTCCATGAACGTGGCGAAGCTTTATTTTTCCCGAATTATTTTCCACTTCATTCGAAAGAAGAATTTCCGAGAGTGAATTTATTGCGTCTGTGCCCTTTGTCAGCATTGGGTATATGTTTATTATGTTTGTAATATTATTGGAAATAGAGTTAAAATACGTTTGGTAAAGTACAATATCTCCGACCTCTATTTTTCCTTTTACTGCAAGATATGCCGAGAAAAACAAACATCCACAGCTCATGATATTGCTCACTATCCACGAAATGGAGCCGAATTTTGCATTGACATTATCCACGCTAAGACCCTTTTGGCGGAGCATGTCTATTCTTTGCTCTAAGATTGCAATTTCTTCATCTTCAAGTCCGTGAGCCTTTGTTACGGGTATCATATCGAGCATATCGGACATTTTTGCAGTTACATTCTCATGTTCTATACGGAAATTTCTGTTACTTGCACGCATAGATTTTCTAAAGAAGTGTACAAAAAGAATGTTTATGGGAACAACAAGAATAAAGAACAGCGTTATAATAAAGTTTTTTCGTGTTGCGATGAGTACGGAGACAACTATTCCTATAATACACGGAATAACCGCTTTAATTGCCTGAGAACATAAAGTTTCTACCGACTCTATATCACGCATAAATTTTGCCTGAATTTTACCGCTTTCAATTTCGTTGTGATATGTAATGGAAAGGTGCTGAAGCTTACGTATAAGACTTGTACGAAGTCCCGCTCCCATAAGTCTGAGCCTTTTATCGATGTACTTGGAATATATAATATGCAAAGGATAGTTTAATAAAAGCATAGCTACAACCATTACCGCATACAGCAGCATTTTTTGTGATAAATTCTCATCATTACGCGCAACAACATTTATAACCTCTGCAGTTACAATCGGAATGGTCCATGCAGCAAGAGATTTTATTACATAAATCACCGACGACACAATCATAGTAAGTGCGTTTTGTTTAATTAGCATTTTAAGTATACCGTTTGATTTCTTTTTACGTTCTTGCTCCTCTTGTGCTTCTTTAAATAAATGCTCATAATCAGGGATAAAGCTTTTGGATTTTTTTACATTATTCATAGCATTACACCTCCGATAATCTGTCTTATTCCGTGAATTTACCTATATTATAATCCATTCAATGCTTTTGTCAATAGAAGTAACATAAATGTAACAAAAAAAATGCTCTGTTAATTGACTTTTTAATCTCAGAGTGCTATAATAATATTGATAAAAATAATGAAAGTTGGTGCATATTACAAAATGAAAAAGATAATAAGCATATTAGCTTTGATATCAATAATTTTTACAATGGCTATACCTGTCAATGCCACAACATACGAAAATTCCTCATTTATAGGCAAATGGGTTGCCTATGGCACAGACTGGAGAGAAAATGCATATCTTTATGTCGACTACTGCGACGAAAACAGAATAAAATGCCGTTTTGAAACAATAAAAGACGGTGAGGTTGAGCGCTCATATGATATTTATCAGTGTGCAATAGACGACACCAAAGCAACCCCAGCTTTTTATACCGTAAGCAGTTCAAACAGCTGGTTCCCGAGCGGTAAATGCACAATAGAGCTAAAAAAAGACATGATAGATTTTTCTATTGTATCTTCATCAAATGTAACTTTATACAGCGGTTTGTTTAAGAGCACGTCGCAAGACTTCGACTCTCAAAAATCACCATATAACCATAATGTTAATATTCTTGTAAATAACGCTCCAATAAATTGTGAGCTAAAACCGTTTATATTAAAGGACCGTACATTTGTACCGCTAAGGGGTGTTTTTGAATCACTTGGTGTTGAGGTCATATGGAACGATACATTGGAGGATAATGTTCAGACTCACGAGATACTTGCAAAAAAAGACGGAGTTGAGGTATCCATAAAAAGATATAACAAGCAGTTTAATAACTTCGGCTCATGGGAAATGAAGAAATTCCAAAATGATACATGGTCAGAAATTGATATTAAAGATGTTCAGCCTGTTATTATAAACGATAATTCGTATATTCCGCTAAGGGCAGTTGTTGAGGCTCTTGGTACATATATAGACTGGAATGACGAAACAAGGACAGTAATAATTTCCAATACCAAACCAGAAGAAGTACCCGCTCCCGAGCCTACAGAGGCGCTCGGCACAGGCGAGGCAGATACTGCGCTAACCGACGAAACAACTCCGACACCATCACCCGAGGCAACACAAGAGCCCCAAAACCCTGAAGAGCCTCAGGAGAGTGAAACACCACAACCAAGCGAAACTCCACAACCCACCGAGACTCCTGTAACTGATGACGAAAAATAGGTTGATTATACAAAACAGAGAGGACTGTCTGTATAAATTCGATATTGCGAGTTTTAAATCCATAGGATTTAACTGTTTGAGCAATAGAATTTATACAGATAGCCCTCTCTGTCTTCTATTAAAAAATCCTCTCTCCAATGCATGCAAGTATAATTGCACATATATCTCCTATTATGGCACATGGCAATGCTTTTGTTGTATTCTTTATTCCCGTCTTGGAAAAGTAAACACCCATGCAGTAAAAGGTAGTTTCGGTAGAGCCCATTATAATAGAAGCAAGTCTTCCTGTTTGACTGTCTGCACCGTATGTATTTAATGTATCGGATAAAAGTGCCAACGAGCCGCTCCCCGAGACAGGCCTCATAAGTGCAAGAGGAAGAACCTCACTCGGTATACCAAGCTTTTGTGTTATGGGTGATATAAGGCTTGTTATAATATCAAATGCACCCGAGGCTCTTAACATTGATGATGCAACCATTATTGCAAGTAAAGGCGGAAATATTAGTGATACAATCTTTAAACCCTCGAAAGCACCATCTGTAAAATCGGAATATGTATTCTTTTTTTTAATTGCCGAAAAACATATTATTACTGTAATAATTATCGGTAACATATATTTCATATGTGTAGCATTCCTTTCTAATTCATTACAATTTAACTCCAGATGTTGAATTTCGTTTTTGGCTATGTTATACTTTATTATGGATATTTATTGCTAAATTAGGCAAAACATCTCACATCATGTAAGGAGGTTTTATTTTGGTTTTTTCGAGCTTGATTTTCCTGTGCATATTTTTGCCGATTGTATTGCTTTTTTATAATTTATCGCCAAATATAACATACAAAAATATCATACTTCTTATTGTATCTCTCATATTTTATGCATGGGGCGAGCCTGTATGGGTAATTCTGCTTCTTATAAGCTCAATAACAGACTACATACATGGTCTTATTATAGACAAATACCGCGGTCGTATAGGTGCAAAAATTGCACTTATATCCTCGCTTGTGATAAATCTTGGATTTTTAGTTGCTTTTAAGTACTCAGCATTTTTTGTTGAAAATGTGAACTCAATTTTTAATACATCATTTACCGTACCAAAATTTTCACTGCCGCTTGGTATATCATTTTATACATTCCAGACTCTGTCCTATACTATTGATATGTACAGAGGCGAGGCAAAAGTACAAAAATCACTGCTTTCATTTATGAATTACGTATCAATGTTCCCGCAACTTGTTGCAGGTCCTATTGTAAGATATGTAGATATCGCAAAGCAGTTACGAAAGAGAACGGTTGGTTCCCAAAAGTTTGCAGAGGGTTCAAAGCGCTTTGTTGCGGGACTGTGCAAAAAGGTGTTGCTTGCCAACCAGACGGGCGAGGTTGCAACAATGTTGCTTTCTACAGCAATACCCACTGTAGGCTCAACATGGCTTGGGATTTTAATGTACACCTTTCAGATATATTTTGATTTTTCGGG
>JAZNPJ010000028.1:0-7492 GCA_045589635.1 Clostridia bacterium | reverse complement strand
AATATGTTTTGAATATATAATCAGCAAAGTCCAAAGCTTCTAAACTGTTCGCCAATGCCATTTCTTTATAAGTTTCCGTATTATATGTGTCGCCTTCAGTTTTAATAAAAGATATTTTTGAGTTCAAATCATAATTGTTTGGATTTATGTAAAACGTTCCGATAAAGTCTGGATCATATGAATTTTTTGAAGTACTACGATATGATAGCATAGAAAAACAGGATTTTTCATCTGGATTTAATCCAATAAATGTGTAAGAGGTATAGCTTCCTCTATAAACAACTGTTAGAGTAATCGCATCCCTTTTTTCATTATAATCCAACATATATTCATTAAGAACATTTCCGCGTTTATATAATTCTTTATACGTTGGGTAGCCACTTATTACATCATTTGAATTCGAAAGTATAAAGTTTTTAAGTGCATTAAATGCTATTTCTTGTCTTACAGCTTGATTTTCGGGAGTCTTAACTTCAACACTATAACCATTTGCAGAGGCAAAGTCCTCCATTGTAACCATATTATATTTAGTTTCTATGGTGGGTAATTCATTTTTATTTACTACTTCATTTATTGGTACAGCAAAGTTAAGATTTTGACCTGATGTAAGTGAGGCAGTTGTTATTCCAATAACCTCGCCATAAGTATTTAATAATGCACCGCCACTACTACCAGGAGATATTGGCGCAGTAATTTGTATCATTCCATTAAAATCCTCACGATTTGGATTAGAAATAATGCCATCAGAAATAGTATTTGTTAATCCCTGTGGATTACCTATCGTATAAATTTCATCGCCGCTATACAAATCTATAGAATTGCCAATATTTAAATAAGGAACATTTGTTGCATTGGTTTTTATTACTGCAAAATCAAGCTCTTCATCAAAATACAAAACTCCCGTTACGGTATAGTGGTTATTTCCCAATTTGGCAGTTGCAGATATTGCATCTTCAAGCACATGAAAATTGGTAACTGCAACTCCGTTGCTTGTAATAAAAAAGCCACTTCCAAAAGCGTCGGGATTGTCGTTTGCATCATATGTTTCAATATAAATAACAGCTGGTGAACAACTATTAAATATTTCTTTGGGAGACAGCTCTTTAAGACTGCTTGCAATTTCTGCCTCTTTTTTACTTATTGCATTCCTGTCATAATTCTTTATAAACGAAGCAGAATTAAAAACCCCCTGATTTTGCAATGATTCATTTAATTGCATTTGTGAATTTTTGAGATTTGCTATTAGTGCTGCATAAGAAACTGTTACAGCATCAGCACGCAAAAAGTTTAATGTGTCCACAAAAGTTGGAAGAATTGCAATTTCTTTAGCCAACACATAAGGGTTGTCCCAGGTAAAATCTTTGCCACTAGCATCAGAATAGCCTAATGCTCTTAATATAAAAGTTATATACATCGCTGAATTTGCATTTTCGGTTCCGAATTTTGTGGCAGAAGTTCCTTTGGTTAATCCATTTTTATATGCATAGCCAACATATTTATCAGCCCAGGAGGGTACATCTGTGAAAGGATGTTTAATGTTGCTATTTAAAGCCTCCGCCTCTTTACCCAATACTCTTATAAGCATAACAAGAGCCTCCACTCTTGTTGGCTCACGGTTAAGGTCAAAATTTGTATCCGATACACCTTTGAACAATCCAAGAGCTTTTAAATTGAGTGCTAATTCCTGCTCAAATGATGTATCTCTTGATGATTGAGCAAAGCTGCTTTGGGGAATTATGCAAATTACCAAAGTAAAACATAAAAGCATTGATAAGATTTTCTTTTTCATAATAATAACCATTCCTTTCACATATTTATAATAATAAAAAGTGCATTAACCAAAGTTAATGCACCCAAAAAAGCAAACTCCAGTTGCAGTTATATTATAACATATATTGTTAATATATGTCAACAAAAAAAGCTCACAATGTTTTCGGGAGGGTATAAAAACCCTCCCCCATCTTATGCACCATAAAATCTTTTTTGTATTGCTGCAAAAACTTCAGCATCAAGTGTTTCTTCCATAATCTGTTTATTTATGCCGTACCACTCTTCCGCTATTTTTTGTATATTGGTATAATAAGGACTTGGATATGTTCCGTCCTCTTTCTTTTTAATACCTAAAATCTGTGCCTCTTCATCTGTAAAGTAGCCTCTTTTAAGTGCACCATCAAGAGCAAGGTCAATACGTTTACTTTGAATTTCCATATCCCTTTCGGTTTGATAAACTGAAGTATCATAATTATCTTTTTTAAGCTTATTTTGATATAAAGGCTTTGTGTACGCCTCATCAAATGTCCTTTTCTCATCTGCTTCAGTCGCATCGTTATACAAACTGATTTTAGCTTCGTTTTGTTTTTGCAGTTGTTCGTTAAGTCCATTTAAAGTAGATAGATAATCATTTTTTTCCGCTAACTCATTGGCGTATCGCTCATATGAATTTTCCATAAGCTCACCCACCTTATCGTTAAGCTTTGCGTTATATAAATTTAACTGACTTGCCGCCACGGCAAGTGCGGCACTGCTCTCATAACCGCCCGTAAGAGAAGTCATTTTACCATAAGCGTCTTCATATGCACGCTGCCCCTCTCTGTGATACATTTCGCTGTATGCCTTGTATGCGGGGTCCTCTTCTTTGTTGTAGCTCCACTCGGGCATGTTTTCTATTTCATTAAGAGTTTTGCTGATTTCTTCGTCGTATACATTTTCCTTTATGCCAATTCTATCTTTTGTTTTTTGTATTGCGGCGTCCATCTCGTCTTTATCAACGTGTGCTTTGTTGTCGGAGTCGATATAGAAATCTTTAATTTCTATGCCACCTACAAACACCTTGTTGTCTTTATAGTTTACAATATTTTTAAGACCTGATGTTTTGGCATAGTCTGTTGCAATGACTTTGTTATCTTTAGAAGTTTCCTGATTTTTATTGTCAGGTTTATTTTTGGTATCCATTAATGGTAATGCCATAGTGATTTTCCTTTCTTTTTAGTTTTGTTGAGGTTGTTGGGGTTTTAGATTTTTTATATCCTCAATAAGGGTTTCTTTTCCGTCAAATTCCATAAGCTTAAGAAGCATAATAGCCATATCAGGAGTTTTTGGATTAAATACACCCGATTTCCATAACGAGAGCGCCATTTCGTTTGTGCTTTCTCTTGTGTATGGATTTCTCTTTTGCGGAATAACCTCAATATCAATTTCGACCTTTTCGCGTTTTGTTTTTCCCGTATCAAAGTTAAGAGCGTCCTTTAGCGGTGCATTGTGGTACAAGTTTGTATTTGAGAATTCTTCAAACCTTTTTTCGCCAAGCTCGTTTGTTATGCGGTAAACTCTCGACTGTGTAAAGAACTCGCGCATAAGCTCTATCACCATAATAACAATATCCTTAAAGGCATCGTACGAATCGTCAATAACCGCACGCGACTGCTTTTCGCCTGTCTGCTGAAGAGCAGTTATGGCACTTGCGGCGGTAACGCCTCCGTTTACACCGCCTTGCTGGAAGTCGCGGTTGCCTGCAATTTCTTTTAGTCTGTCTATTTTGTTATCAAGATGAGAAAGGGCAAATTCCGAAAGCGAGGTTGCCTGTTGTGGCACAATGCCTGACGGGTCGCCCTGAATTTTTACCAAATCCTTGGAAAAATCCATAAGCTCGTCTTCGTTTACACCAACGCTTTCTTTATAGAACCATCTCTGCTTTGAGCTTACCATAATATTCTTTATAATAGCACTGTCGAGCTTATCTATATACATTTGCGGATTTTTAATAACATCTATAAGACCAAAGCCGAACGGGCAGTTGTCCTCAGGATAAAGCACATCAAAAACGACAGGATACATTCCGTGCTCGTAAAGACCGCCCTCATACCCTGAGGTGTCTTCAGTTGCGTCTATGATGTTGTCATTTACAAGCTTCATCATATGCAAGGTGCCGTCATTCTTTTTGTAGTAGCAGTCAACAACAACAGTTTTTTCGCTTATACTGTTCATTCCGCTATAGTCCTCCATTGACGCATCGCCACTGAAAAGCTCGCGAAATCTCGGATACTTCTCGCAGAGGAGGTCATTATCCACTGCATTTACAATAAATAAAAAACGGCTGTCCTGAACATTTGATACGTGCATATCGCAATACACATTTAAAACATCTACACTTCTTATTTCTATATCGTCTTTTTCCTCGTCGTAGAAAACTCCGTAAATAGCAGTCCCGTATTTAAGCTTTTTTCGCCAGTTCTTTTTATATACCTTTTTAAAACCGCTCATATCAAGCTGAACAGGTACAATTTTTGATAATATTTTTGCAGTTTGCTCGTCGTCTTCACAACGCTCCAAAATATTGACAGACGGAAAGTTATCAACCGCGTCTGCATATTTATTCTCGATTGCGCTAAAGACAAATGATGTAGAAACTTCAAGCTCATTTGTTCTGGGTGAGAGCGAGAGCGAATTTCGTTTTCTGTACCAGTCGGTATTGTCAAGTATTCGCCGATATAGCTCCTCTTTGTCTGCTTTATAGCGGGAAAATGCCGCAAGAGCCTTTGTTTTTAACTGGGGTGAAACATTTCCGCTGTATTCATATTCTATCATTCTTATCCTCTCCTTTTTGTTTTAGTGTCCCTTTTAGTCTAACGGGTTCCATATCTTTTTGTGAGGTGCTTTTTCCTTACGTGGTTTTATCGGATTTGCCATAAGAAAATACCTTGCCGCGTCATAGTCGTGATCCTCTAAAGAACTGTTTACGTCCTCGACATTTATATCGTCATACACCAACAGAGGTAATGTACGTATAAATTGGGAGCAGGTGTTAAAAACATACATCATAGGCAAGCCCTCTTCGTCAAATTCAAGACGGTAATGCAACTGCATTTTTCCGCTAAGACGGTCATTTTTGCCTTTTTCAAAGTATATCCCCTCCTGCTCCATCATTCTTATTACAGTTCCCTCGCTCCCTCTTGACTCGTCCCATATAGACGGGTCGGCAATTCCTGTTATTTTGTGTCCCTTTTCATACGTATCTTCGATTTCTTTTATCATTTTCGCAATTTCGCGAGGTTGTTTTTTTATACCTGTGTTGGGTGTATCTGTACAACCGTAAAGCTGACGGTAAAGATAGGCTCTTCCGTCATAATCTATTGCCCACCACTGCACTGCAAAGGGTTTTGCATAGCCAAAGTCAAAAGAGCGGTAACGTCTCCAGCTATCAGGAATTTCAAAAGGTTCAATAACGTGGGTATGACGCCTGTTTTTAGCACCGTCGGGGTTGTTTCTCCATTCGGTAAACACCTGTCCCGAAAAGCTGTTCCAATCACCGTAAAGGAGAGCTTTTTTTTGTGCCTCAGGCAACATTCCCAAATTCGCAAGATAGTTGGGGTCGTTTTCTAAGAGTGCTTTATTATCAAAAACAGATGACGGTACAAAACATCTTGTTCGGGATACGTCTATGCTTTTTCCGTCAGGAGCAATAATTTTGCTTTTGTAGGTGTAGGTTTTATCGGGCTCCTTTCCCTCAATAAATCTGTCCTTTACCCAGCCATGGCCAATACCTCCCGGATTTGCAGTTGAGCGTATATATACTCTTAAACCGTCTCCGTCGGCACGGTTTCTCGAAATAAGATATTCATACTCCTCCTGAGTAAAGTGTGTAAGCTCGTCAAAGCCGATAAATGAATAGGAAAGACCCTGATAGTTTATGTAGCTGTCATGGTTTGGCATGGACCCGAAATATATTCTTGCACCTGACGGAAATTTCCAGCAATGGTCGGTAGAGTTATATTGTGCCTGTGGGTATGCGGGTGTGTAATATCTTAATGATTTTAAGATAAGCTCACGAAGCTGAGGAAAGGTTTTTCTAAAGATTATGCCTTTGTAGTTGGGGTTTTCTACCTGACGCAGAGCCTCTATGACCATTGCGTCTGATTTGCCGCCACCTGCGGCGCCGCCATATAGGACCTCATACTCACTTCTTCTTAAAAACTCCTCCTGTCTTTCTTGGGGAGACCAAATTATATGGCTCATTTCCAGTTCACCAGCTTTTCGCTGTTGCTAAGAACATTATTATCGTTTAGCTTGCCAAAAGCATTGGTAAGCTCATCCAATAACGAAACGCACCATGCCTGAAGCTGGGCAGCAGTTGCATTAGAAGGTGGATAATCTATATTCAGTATCAAAGTCAAGTCCTCCTTTTAAAACCAATTTTTAAGTATCGTATCAGGTGATGACGGTCTTGTTTTTGCAAGATACAAATCAAGGTCTGCAAGACGTGAATTAAATAGAGCCATATGCGCGTTATAGTTTTCGTAATCGCGTTGATAAAAGCAATATTTAGCATTTAAAAAATTAACATAGAGCATATCAAAAGGTGCGTCAACAACTGTTTCATCAGAAAAATATTTTGTAAAGGTCAGTGTTGTTTCGCCCTCTTCTTTTAGCTCTGTATTAAATTGTACTACCGCCATTCCCTCAGAATTGTACGTTATATCGGTAACAACAACATAGTATTCGTTATCGGGGGTAAACAGCGCCAATTCATCACCTGCTTTTAGAAAATCGTAATATGTTGTCATGAAATTTTTGCTGATGTGTGCTGTTATTTTTACATCCTCTAAATAACGAAGATTTTCGTACTTCTTTTTGTAAATAACTTCTATGCTTCCTGTTGGCGGTTTTTTAAAAGAAACGGGAACACCATCACATCCCTTTTTTGCACTAAGATATGTTATGCCCTTAAAGCGACCGTCTTTTTTTCGTATTACCTTTCCATTTGCGATAATTCTGTCAACATCAAGAGAATTTATGTAGTCGGGAAGTGTATATGTACCGTCCGTATTAGGTGTAAGAGTTATTCTTTCAAAAATCGGTAAATGTTCTCGCATAAGCATTGACCCCAATTCATTGCACCACATAAGTTTTTCGTGCATAGTAAATTCGTTGGGTAACATATGATCACTAATGATTATTGCGTCTTCTACTCTAATTTTAATCGCCCCTTTCTTTTATTTTTTGTATTGTCTTCCTCCGTCGGCGCTATGCAGCTCTATATTATATATAACAGTTTCTCCGTCGCCCTGGAGCTTTATTTTATAATTTTTTGCGTTTTTCCACCTTACGGAAATTCTGTAAGTTTTTATCCGTCCTGTGCCTTCAATGGTTTCGTGTTCAATGTATGAACCGCCGTCGGTGGTTGTGAATGTACGAATGGTTTTGCCCCGTGCAAATTTTGCTCTTATCCAAAGCTCATTTATGTAAGAGTTGGAGCAATCGTCCTCAAAGAAGTTAGTGGTTTCCATAGTCCAGTCTGTGTTTTCTTCGTTCTCGAACAGATAAACGGCTTTACTTCCCACTCCGTAAACATCACCCAAATCAGAGAAAAAACCGAGTATTGGCTCATAAGAACTTCTGGTGTGCCATACATTAAAGACCTCGTCGAAAACCAAAAGGTCTTTTTCGCCGTCATCTTTTATGGAATATGCATAATATTTGTTTGTTGTACCAAAGC
>JAZNPJ010000027.1:0-9078 GCA_045589635.1 Clostridia bacterium | reverse complement strand
ATAGTAGCTTGCATCAGGAGTTACGTCAGGATATGTAGCAGCCATAGCAACGAATGAGCTTGAAGCTATAGCAAGAGCAGCTACTGTCGCAATGATTTTCTTGAAATTCTTTAACATAATTTCAATTCCTCCCTTTAAATTTTCTGAAGAGTAGTTTTCGTGTTCGGCTTTTGCAAATCCTCTTCACAAATCTGCAAAAGCATGCGCCGTCATAATCCGTTTTGCGAACGATTACCTGCTTATCTTCCGCGTAAGATGTATGACTGACTAACAGATTAGCATACTGCTTCTACCCAAATACGGTAATCTGCTATCGTACATTGTACTCTTTTGGGCTAAGAATGTCAACAGTTTTTCGATTTTTTTAATAATTTTGTAACATTTTTATAATATTACTATTATGTAATCAAAGCATACCGTAAAATTGCATTACTTGCCCTACGATTCATTAGACGTACGGGGATTTAAATTTGTTCCCGTTTTTAAAAAATTTTTTGTTTTTTACGGGAGGGCATGGAAACCCTCCCCTACGGGTGTGGGTTTGGTTAATGCATTGCAGGGAACGGGCTTGCTCGTTTCGCTTCCTATTTATAATACCTTTTTCTTATACTGCGTTGGTGAAATATTAAATTCGCGCTTAAATGCACGCGAAAAGCTATGTATACACGAAAAACCGAGCATTTCCGCTATTTGTGTTATTGAATATGTTTCTTCTCTTAAGAGTTTTTTTGCCTCTTTAAGCTTTTGTGTGTTATAGTATTCCATAACGCTCTGACCGTTATTTGTTTTAAATATCTCATAAAGCTGGGTTTTGCCCATTATAAAATGCTCACAAATATTACTTAGTGTAAGATTTTGGTATAAATTGTCTTTTAAATATTCCACCATAAGCTCATATATACTATTTTGTGCCACATTTCGGGTTTTTTCGTTTGAGCGAAGCTTTTTATTGGTGTCATCACCGTTTCGGATAAGTTTTATTAAAAGCTCGGCAAGATACCCCTCAAGCAACTGATATGAGCCAAAGGTTGCAGATGAGAAGTCAAGGTCGCTCTTGTCGTTATAATCGTCGGGGATTTTGTTTAGTGCGTTTTTAACCTCATCAATGAACAACGAAAAGAGTGTGCGCACTGTCTTATCCGTGCTGAAGGTCTTTTTTGCAAAATAAGACATTGCCTCGCTCTCGCATGTAAACGAAACAACAAGCATATTATTTGATGTTTTACTGTCGCTTATGTGTGCATGGACTTCGTTCGGCTCATGAAAAATTATCTGCCCCTGTCCAAGCTGTGTGCCTATTCCGTCGGTTATAGCAATTATGTTTCCGCTGTCAACATATACCATCTCCCAGAAATCATGCTTTTCGGGTGTATGAGAAAAGTCTTTGCCAAATTCGAAGTAATATATACTGTTAAAACCCTTGATTTCTATATCAGGATTTTTTGACTTTAGTGTATACATTTTTGCCCCTTTCTTTTGCTCTTTCGGAAGAAATGTTAAAAAATAACACTTTAGTGTTAAATACAAGTCCTTAGATTTATTATATAATATAAGTATCAGAAAGTCAATAGGTTTTGGCTTTTTATTGATACGCGAAAAAAAAGACAAATCAAGGAGGAAAAATATTATGGATTTTATGTCAACAGTAAAAGGCTCTTTAATGGAAAATTTTTATCCAAAGGGCTGGGATATGAAAAAGATTGACGAGTGCTGCGAAAAAGGCGTAACACGCGAGGATTTCTGGCACAAGGATTTTACACCCGTTGAGTGTAACGACCTTGGCGAATTTGATACTTTTATGGGTCATGAGATTGCTATGCAGATTAAGACTGCACGCGACAAGGGCGAAAAGCTTGCTATGATTTTGCCCGTTGGTCCTATGGGAATGTATAAGTGGGCAGTGTTCTTCTTAAAGGCATGGGACGTAAAGTGCGACCACGTTTACACATTTAATATGGACGAATGGTGCGACGAAAATGGTAATACTTTGCCCAGCGACAACCCTGCATCATTTGAATACAGCATGAAGCAGGCTTTCTTTGATAAGCTTGGCGACAATACAATTCCGCCATCACAACGTAATTTTGCTACAAAAGAAAACTTGCCTACATATCCCGAAAAGATTGCCAAATTAAAGGCTGCAGGCGTTAAGCTTGTACTTGTATTCGGTATAGGCAGAGCTTGTCATATTGCTTTCTGGGAGCCACATTTTGCAGATGAGTTTGACAGTGTTGAGGAATGGAAGAGCCAGAACTACAGAATTGCTGCTGTTCTTAACCCAATGACAATAGAGCAAAATGCAATCACAAGCTTTAAGAGCCGTACACCTCTTGTTCCTTGCAGAGCAAACACAGTAGGCCCCGGTCTTATGTTCCAGGCTGATTATATAATCGGCGGCTGCGACGGCGCATTGGGAAGAGGTATGGGCTGGCAGGGAATGAGCTTTTTAACAACTCTTCACTATGGTCCTGATATGTACTTTACATCATCATTTATGCCTACATTCCCCGGTAAGCTATTCTACTTAAAGGAGCTTGCAGGTCCATTAGTTGCAGATTGTAACTAATATTTAATATAAAAAGGGATAATGTTTCACGTGAAACATTATCCCTTTTTTAGAGTATGCAAATGGCTTAACACAAAAACGGGAGGGCACAGAGACCCTCCCCTACGGAATTTATTTAAACGTTAGGCGCTAAATACATTAGCCCTCTATTTTGTCGCAGCCCATGTATGGCCTTAGTACCTCAGGAACTGTTACTGAGCCATCCTCGTTCTGATAGTTTTCTAGTATTGCGGCAACTGTTCTTCCTACTGCAAGGCCTGAGCCGTTTAATGTATGAACAAACTGTGCCTTGTCCTTTGGATTATCCTTAAATTTGATGTTGGCGCGTCTTGCCTGATAGTCCTCAAAGTTTGAGCATGAGGAGATTTCTACATATCTGTTGTAGCTTGGCATCCATACCTCTATATCATATGTTTTTGCAGATGAGAAACCTAAATCACCTGTTGAAAGTGTTACAACTCTATATGGGAGTCCTAAGCCCTCAAGTAAGCGCTCTGCGTCCTTTGTAAGAGACTCAAGCTCTTCATAGCTGTTTTCGGGACGCGCAAACTTAACAAGCTCTACCTTGTTGAATTGGTGTTGTCTTATAAGTCCTCTTGTATCTCTTCCTGCACTTCCTGCTTCTGCTCTGAAGCATGCTGAATATGCACAATATTTTATAGGAAGCTTTGCTCCGTCAAGAATTTCGTCTCTGTACAGATTTGTTACGGGAACTTCTGCTGTTGGAATTAAGAAGTAGTCATTTACTGTAAGCTTAAATGCGTCTTCTTCAAACTTGGGAAGCTGACCTGTGCCTGTCATAGACGCGCGGTTTACGATATATGGCGGTTGAATTTCTGTATAGCCAGACTCGTCTGTATGTGTGTTTAAGAAATACTGAATAACTGCTCGCTCAAGTCTTGCACCCTTGTCCTTATAGACAGTAAATCTTGTACCTGTAAGCTTTGTACCTCTTTCAAAATCTAAAATATCAAGGTCTGTGCCGATATCCCAATGCGCTTTTGGCTCAAAATCGAACTTTCTTGGCTCGCTAAAACGTCTTACCTCGACATTTTCGCTATCATCTGCTCCCACGGGAACACTCTCGTTTGGAATGTTTGGAATTCTCAGCATATAATCTCTTAGCTTTGCATCAATTTCGCGTACTTCGTCATCAAGTACCTTTATGTTGTCGCTTAGCTCTTTCATTTCTTTAAAAATTGCAGTTGTATCCTCGCCCGCCTTTTTCATTTGCGGAATTTGCTTGGATATTGCATTTTGCTTTGCTTTTTTCTCCTCAACATCGCCAAGAATCTGACGTCTTTTTTCATCAAGCTCAATAGCAGGAGTTATATCAAGGTCATTATTTCTCTTTTTTAGTGCCTCTTTTATTTTTTCTGGTTCCTGACGTAAAATTTTAATGTCTAACATTTTTTATATATTCCTTTCGTGTTTTGTATTCTTATGGTATGTTTTTACGGTTCGTCGGAAATCGCCGAACCCTACGGAATGGGCATGTGAATTGATTACAAAAAGACCAATCTGTATAAATTTTGTTGCTCTAACAGACAAATTCTTACGAATTTGAAACTCGCAACAGCAAATTTACACAGACAGCTCTTTTTGTTCGTAACGAAGTGGTAATCAAATCGTCCCTGAATGGCGTATAGATTTAGATGCAGAATGTTCAAAACGAAGCAAAACGCAGTGTAGTTGTGTTTTGCCTTGCCCGACGGCGTACGAAGGTACGTCGAGCGGTGAGTTTTGGGCATAGTTTGATTTTTATCAAACGGTCGGCGCTAAATCTATTAGCCTTGTGTTTTTATATTATTATACATTTCTTTCTGTGCATTGTCAAGGCTTTCATAGTCAATTTCACCCAAAATTCTTGTTACTTCTTCGGTATTTTGCGCGTCTTTTTGCTCTTTTGCACTAAATAGCTTTTTGTAAACATCAAGCTCTGCTTTTAGTGTGGCATTTTCTTCTTTTAACGTCTTGTTTTCTCCTAAAAGAAGCATATTTTCCTCGCTGAGCTCTGCGGCGCGCTCTGATATTTTATTGGGAAATGCCGTCTGGGCAGGAGTTTGTGTCGGCTCAATATGGGTTATATTCCGTTCGAGATTTGAGTCGCCAAAGAACGCTATTAAAATCAGCAAAAGCGCCACAACAAATATCAGCGCAGTATATAAAAACAATGATTTTGTGCTATTTTTATCGTTACTTGTCATCTTTCTTTACCCCGCTTTTTGCCATCTCAAGACTTTCCTCTTCTTCTTTTAAAAGCTTTACTGACGCCTCGCCGCTCTGAACTTTTCTTACATACGTATTATTTGAGTTGTGTCCATAAAGAGATGTAATAATAAATCCGTCTCCGCAATCGTCTATTAAAGTGAGCGAAAAGCTCATGTTTCCCTTAACGTCATCAAAAGCATCAAAGTTTACTACACCCATATGCGAGAGAGATGACAGTGATTTTGCCTCGAGCTTTTCTATTCTGTCTATTATTGCATTGTCCGTTTTTGAGTTAATACTGTTTGCAAGCTCGTTTACCTTGTTAAAGTACTTCTCCATTACTCCGCCAAGGTCTCCGTCTTCGGCATAGCTTAGCATATTGTTGATTTTTGAGGAGTTTGCTCCATTCATTATCATACAGGCGATAACCAGAATAATAAGAATAAGAACAACTATTACAAAATATAAGTTCATTTTTAAAGTCCTTTCGTGTTTGTTTTATATATTAAGTATTCCTAAAATTCTTTCCAAATCGTCGTTTCCGTAATACTCAATCTCTATTTTGCCCTTTTTCTTACCGCTTGTGATTTTTACCTTTGTACCAAAGCCGCTACATAGCTTTTCCTGTATACGTTCAAGCTCTATTTTGTACACGTCATCAGATGATGAGGGCTTGTCCTTTTTCGGCTTTGCCTTTTTTATTGCATTTGCAATGTTCTCTGTCTGTCTTACACTTAAATCCTCATCAATTATTCTTTTAGCTATTGCTTCGCGGTCTTTTTTATTCTCTACCGACAAGAGCGCACGGGCATGTCCGCCCGAAATCTCGCCCGAAATAACAAGCTTTTGTATTTCATCATCAAGAGAGAGAAGTCTTATTGAGTTTGCAATAGCACTTCTGCTTTTTGAGCTTACCTTGCTTACCTGCTCCTGTGTTAGTGAGTATTCCTCTAAAAGCGAGCGGTAGGCAAGCGCCTCTTCGATTGGGTTTAAATCCTCTCGCTGTAGGTTTTCGATTAAGGCAATCTGCGCAATTTGTGTTGGAGTATATTCCTTTATTACAACACTTACTTTTTTTAAGCCTGCAAGCTTGGCGGCGCGCCATCTTCTTTCGCCCGCAACTATCATATATCTGCCGTTTTGTTGCTTTGTAACAACAATCGGCTGAATAAGTCCCTGCTCCTTTATGGAGTCTGCAAGAGTCTGCAGTTTTTCTTTATCAAATGTACGTCTTGGCTGATTTTTATTAGGCTCTATATTTGTCAGTGCAACCTCTGTGGCGGATTGCGGCTCTTTTGTTATTTCTTCGGTTATAGAGGGGATATCCTCGCTCTCAAAAAACGAGCCGAGCCCCTTTCCAAGTCCTTTTTTTGCCATTGTTTTTCTCCTTTTTTTGTTTTTCGGGAGGAGCAAGCCCCTCCCCTACGTTGTGATTGGTTAATTATTTAATTACAGAAAGGTCTGTCTGTATGAATTCGACTTGCTTGTAGGGACCGGCGTCCTCGACGGTCCGCAAATCTGAGCAAAAGAATTTATGCAGATTGGCCTTTCTGTTTGCGGGACGTCGAAGTCAACAATTTGCAGTGCAATTTGCAGCGACAAAACCATCGGTTTTTGGAGCGTCGCAAAAACGCCCTCCCCTACGTTATTTATTTCTTTCTATTACCTCTTTTGCAAGCGCCATGTACGCGTCTGCACCCTTTGACGTTCTGTCATATTTAATTATAGGCTCACCGTAGCTGGGTGCCTCGGAAAGACGAATATTTCGGGGGATTACAGTTTTATAAACCATGTCGGGGAAAAATCTCTTTATTTCTTCTAAAACCTGAATAGAAAGATTTGTTCTTCCGTCATACATTGTTCCCACAACACCCTCTATGTTTATTTTGGGGTTTAGCTTTTTCTTTACCGACTTTACTGTGCCAATCAGCTGTGAAACACCCTCAAGCGCATAATATTCGCACTGAATAGGTATTAGGATTGTATCGCACGCGGTTAAGATATTTATTGTAATCATTCCCAAAGACGGGGGTGCGTCAATTATTATAAAATCAAAATCATCACGGATTTTGGATATTGCCCCCTTTAAGAAAAACTCTCGGTTTTCTTCGTATACAAGCTCAATTTCCGCTCCGCTCAAATTTGACGAGGACGGGATAACATACATATTAAGATATGGTGTTTTTATTATTGCGTCTTTTGTTTTTGTTGCATCAACAAGACATTCATAGACGCTTAGCTCACACTCGCTCTTGTTTATTCCAAAACCGCCTGTGGAGTTTCCCTGCGGGTCGCAGTCTATAAGGAGCGTTTTTTTACCCATATATGCAAGACAGGCGCTTAAGTTTACCGCCGTGGTGGTTTTTCCCACTCCGCCTTTTTGATTAGTAACAGCAATTACCTTTGCCATTGTTTTTCTCCTTTTTGTATTTTTGCGGGAGGAGCAAGCCCCTCCCCTACGTTGTGATTGGTTAATTATTTAATTACAGAAAGGTCTGTCTGTATGAATTCGACTTGCGAGTTTCAAATTCATAAGAATTTGTCTGTTTGAGCAAAAGAATTTATGCAGATTGGCCTTTCTGTTTGCGAGACGTCGAGGTCAACAATTTGCAACGCAAATTGTAGCAACAAAACCATCGGTTTTGGGAGCGTCGCAAAAACGCCGTCCCCTACGTTATTTGTTTTTTATAATTAAGGGTTTTTGGGCGTAGAAAAAATTGATACACAACGGACAAATTATATCCCGACGTCGTACGAGTGTACGTCAAGAGGTGCAATTTGTTCGTAACGTAAGTGGTGTGCGCAATTTTTATAGCCTAACTCTATTATATCATAAATTTCTTATTTGTAAATGTTTCATGTGAAACATTTTAAAATTTAATTTTTTTGTAATATATCTTATTGTGAGAATAATTGGTATATTTTTGGAGAAAATAATTCTACAAACTCCAAAAAATGGCATATCTAACACATTTTACGAAAGGTTTTTACAAATCATGTTAAATATAAAAAGTCTTCTTATGTTTAATCCTCAAAAAAAAGAGCCAAAATTTAAGCTTAAAGAGGAGGGTGCACAAATTGTATATGATATAAGAAACGAAAAAAAAGAAGAAAAAAAACATTATGTTTCTTCCGATATAGAAGAAAACGAGGCATATATAAAGCACAGATTTTCTATTCCGTTAAATAACGATTTTGTGTTTCGCTCCATTCGTTTAAAGGGGGACAGAAAAGCTTTTGTTGTGTTTATAGAGGGAATGGTAAATACTGTGTATATAAACGAGTCTGTTATAGGGACTCTTCAAAAGCTCCCTTATATTCAGCAAATTGACACTTATAAGTTTGAAGAGGATATAATCGAAAGCTTTGTTTCTCACTCTCAGGCAACTGCAACAGAGGATATGGATATTATAAGCGAAGAAGTTAATTTTGGCAGTGCGGCTGTGTTTGTTGATGGTTTTTCAAAGGCGTTTGTTTTAGATGTGCGCGGTTGGGGAACAAGAAGTATAAATAAACCGGAAACCGAGCAAAGCATTTACGGGCCTCAGGAGGCTTTTGCCGAAATGCTAAGGAATAACACCGCGCTTGTGCGAAAAATAATTAAAACCGAAAAGCTTATTGCAGAGGGCGTAAAGCTTGGCAACGTGTCTAAAACACGAGGTGTATTACTGTATATAAACGATATCGCAAACGAAACGCTTGTAAACGAAGTACGAAGACGGCTTAACTCAATTTCTACTGATTATATAATTGCAATAGAAGAAGTGGAAATGCTTGTTGAGGATAAAACCTTTATGGCAACAAGTCAGCTTTTGGAGACTGAGCGGCCCGACAGAGTTGCCCGCGCACTCACTCAGGGCAGAGTTGCACTGATATTAAACGGAAGTCCCCGAGCACTTGTGTTTCCCTCATCTCTGTTTGAGCTTTCGCACTCGGTGTCCGACCCGTATTTACGATTGCCTTTTGCTAATATGACAAGGATTATGCATATTTTTGCGGCGTTTATATCCTTGCTTTTACCAGGGCTTTATCTTGCTACTACACTTTTTCATCAGGAGCTTATTCCCACATATTTATTGTATTCTATAAGTGCGGCAAGAGAAAACGTGCCTTTCCCGAGTGTATTAGAGCTTATTCTAATGGATATTTCCTTTGAGCTTGTACGTGAGGCGGGAATACGAATGCCAAGTCCCATCGGCTCAACTCTGGGTATTGTTGGCGGTCTTATTTTGGGCCAGGCGGCGGTAAGTGCAAAGATTGTAAGTCCTTTGATGATAATAATAATTGGTCTTACGGGAATA
>JAZNPJ010000026.1:0-4322 GCA_045589635.1 Clostridia bacterium | reverse complement strand
AATTATTTGGAAAAAATATTAAATAGTTTGCTTTTTTGCTTATGTATATTTAGTGTTCTGTGCTTTATTTCTTGATTATTAAGTATAGAATATGCATTTTCTTGCATTTGCTCATAACACTCTGTGCCATAACGAGTTGTAATAATATCTTTAGCCTCACCAAGATTTGGTTTTCTTGTGTTCATTGAATGCATATCACTGCCAAGTATGTGCGCATATGAGTCATACATTATTTTGTCGGCAGTTTTCTTCATCTTCTTGTCCAAAAAAAGTTCGCCGTTTATCTGAAAAACAACACCAAATTCAACCAGGCTTGACAGGTTTTCGATATCCTGAAGTGTGTATCGGTCAATATGCGCCATTATAGGGCGTAGTCCCGAAAGAGTAAGCTTGTATACACTTTCGAGCATCCACTCTTTCCATGGAGTATAAGGCATTTCGACCAATATGTAGTTTGTGTTTTCAATGCAAAGCTCACAAATGTTTTTTAGCTCGCCAAGGTCAGTCAACATATGAACTTCACAACCTTTGATTATTCTCGGAAGGGTTGTATCTGAATTTGCAATTTCATCAGAAAGTTGCTTATATGCAATCTCTCTGCGACACAAAAAATGCTCAACACTTTCTTCGTTTTTTGGATAACAATGTGAGGTTGATACAATGGTGTTTATACCCTGAACACTGCTCTCTCTAATCATATTCAAAGATGTTTTAAGGTCTTTGGCACCATCGTCTAAATCCGGCAGTATATGAGAATGAAAATCTATCATCTTTTTTCTCTCCTTAGTACTTTTAAAAGTAAATATATAAACAGAATACCTGTAAATGCGCCTATAGTATCTATAAATACATCACTTAACTGACCGCTTCTGCCTGCAATAAAAATCTGATGAATTTCATCCGAACATGCGTATACAAAACAAAATGCAAGAGATATTACGATTAGAATTGTTGTTTTAAATTTATTTATAAGCGAATTAAACATCCAATAAGAACTTGCACCTAAGGCTGCATATATTGCAAAATGTGCAGTTTTGCGTACAATATGGCTTAATTCTATTATAAAATATTCAATATCATGCTTAATCAAAAAGTCCGGAAGCAGGTTAATGATTGTAATAATAAGTGAACTGCTCGAATTTGTTGAAACCTGTGCATTTTGATTTGAAAAATAATAAATTATAAGCATAATAAGAAGTGTTGTTGCACAGGGAAGGTATTTAAAAAATTTATTCATAAAGTATTTTCCTTAAATTTAATTACTATTATCATTATACAAACTTTAAGAAGAAAAGTCAATAATTTTATTATAGTATTTTTAAGGCTTATATGAGAGTGAGTGCATAAAACCATCTAAGGGAAGTGTCATAATATCGCCGCCTACACATGTGTTGTCAATAACAATTACATTTGCATATACAGTATCATGTACATCAATTGGGTAGTTTGTAACCTGATATGTATATCTTGTTCCGCTTTTGCCGCAATAAGGTAGCAAATCAAGTCCTGCCTCAAGTTGAAGTCTGTTGTAGTTTTCATATACATTATCAAAAGGGTCAGGTATTATTATTTTGCATTTATCTGTGTAGTTTTTGCAGACGTCCCAACCGTAACTGTTTAAAAATTCTATGTTATTATCGTTGTGTATTTGCGCACCAAATACAACAAAAGATATTGCACAGATGATAAACATAACTGCGCTCATAATATACAGGGTTTTACTTTTCAAAAAAATACCTCCAATAAAAACATTCTAATATAAATTTATAATTTTTATTTGTAAATTATTACCACGTTTAAAGAATCAATACAAGCATAAAATATTAGTGAACAATTTAATTAAAAGGAGAAAAGATAAGATGGATAAAATTGCATTGATACTTGTCATTGTTGGAGCGCTTAACTGGCTGCTTGTAGGCTTGTTTGGATTTGACCTTGTTGGCTCAATATTTGGCGGTCAGCTTGAACTTATTCCGAGAATAATCTTTGTTATTGTAGGAATCGCCGGGCTATGGTCAATAAAATTCTTATTTAATTCAAGAAAAGATGCATAAATGAATTCCCGTTGTTAATTTATTTTCAACGGGAATTGTTAATTTTTAATTACATTAGTGCTAATTTTGTATTACATTGTTGAAAATTGTATTATGATATGTTATAATACAATAAATATTATATGAATTTTCAACAACATATAGTGTTTAATGCACTAATACATTGCCTTATTTTGTGCATAACCTAATTTTTGGCAAGAAAGGAACGGTACATAACTATGAAAAAAATGGTTAAAATAATAGCATCTGGTGCGATTTGTGCTGCAATGTGTACAGTAAATGTGCTTGCTGCATCATTTTCAGATATACATGCAGAGCAATATTCGTGGGCTAAAACATATATAGAGGATATGGCTGATAAAGGACTTATAAACGGTTACGAGGACGGAACATTCAGACCGGACAATCAGGTTACTAAACTCGAATGTATTGCACTTTTTGCAAGAGCAATGGGAGCTTTGGATAATGCCAATGCATCTCTTCTGCAAAAGGCGCACGAGGAGTATGATTCAATACTTCAGACATATGACTTGGGCTGGGGACATGATGAACTGGCGTATATGCTTTATAAAGGTGCTCTTACAGAGTCAGATCTTAATACATATATAAGATACGTAAAAGATGAGCCAATGCTGAGATACGAAGCAGCTATTATTATTACAAAGGCTATGGCTGGTGATTCTGAGGCAAAAGAACAAACAAAGGTTAGTCTTGATTATACTGATGCCAAGGATATTCCTTCAAATGCTTTGGGTTATGTAAGCTTTGTTACCGACAAAGGAATTATGAATGGTATGGATGATGGCGGTTTTGCACCAAATCAATCAGTATTAAGAAGCCAGATGGCAGTAATGCTTGCACGTGTTGTTGATAAAACGGGCTATGAGTACATAGAAGCGAAATTAACCCAGATAGATACACAAAATCTTACTGTTATACTAACAGACAGATATGGTGCACAAACAGAGTATAGCTATGATGAAAATACTCAGTTTAAAATATTAGGTGCAGATGTTAAGCCTGAACATATGTTGAGTAATGTTACAGTTTCATGTACAGTGCAAAACGGAAAGCTTATGAGTGCTGATTCTTTAACTGACACAGCAGATTTAACGGTAACAGGTAAATATCAGGGCAGTGCTACATCGGGCGGAGTAGTTACAATAAGACTTACAAAGCTTGGGGAAAACTCATCAAGCACATATATTTGCGCTGACGATATTACTGTAAGCTACGACGGCGAGCCTGCAACATTAAGATCATTTAAGAGCGGTGATGTTATAACATTAGAGCTTTCCGGAGGAAAGGTTTATGCAGTTAAGGGCGAAAAGCAAGAATATAAAATAGAAAATGCAGTTATTTCATCTGTTGACATAGACGAGTATCTATCAGTTACAATATCACATTCAAACAGTCAGTATGACGGTATATCATTGCCTGTAAGTGATAATGCAACAGTTCAGAAAAACGGTGTAACAACAAACTTCTCCGATATTTATCCAGGCGACAGAGTTACACTGACAATAAAGTATGGTGAAATTGTGTCTGTTATAGCAAATTCAACACTGCAAACATTTGAAGGAACAATACAGTCAATAAATATTGCCAACCAGTCAACAATGACTGTAAAAATCAATTCTGTTGAGAAGACATACATAATAGCAAACGATACACCTATAACAAAAAATGGTGAAGATATAACAGTTTATGATTTAAGAGTTGGTGATACAGTTAAAATAACAACAGACTCAGACGCAATAACAAAGATTGTATGTCTTGGAAGTACAATCTCGAACGATGGCAGAATATCAGGTACAGTAACTGCTGTAAACACCTCACTTGGTTTTGTAAATGTTATTTCAGAGGGCAACACTGTTTCAGAGACTATATTCTGTAACGATACAAAGACAGCACTTATTTCTACATTAGGTACTAAAAAGACAATGTCTACTCTTAAAGTTGGTGCAAAAATTACTGCACACGGAAAAGTTACAAACGGAGCATTCGTTGCTACATTGATTGTAATTGAAGAATAAAATTTAAATAAATACAGGCAGACCAATACTGGTGGTTTGCCTGTATTTTTAACAGAAAGGATACATGGAAATAAAATGATTGTTGCAATAATAGGCGGCGGTGCATCAGGACTTGTAGCGGCTTTGTCGGCAGCAAAAAATGGTGCGCAAGTTACGATTTACGAAAGATGCGACAGGGTTGGTAAAAAAATTCTGTCAACAGGTAACGGTCGTTGTAACATGACAAATATAA
>JAZNPJ010000025.1:0-7966 GCA_045589635.1 Clostridia bacterium | reverse complement strand
TAAAAAACCTATTTATATAGTATATCATATTTTCTTTTGGTAGTAAAGACTTATTATTCAATAAAAATAATTCAATTATTTGTAAAATATGCCAAAAAAGAATATAAAATACATTTAATTTACATAAAATGTTAAATTTTCTTTTCAAAATCATATAATGGTTGTAACAAATATAAAAATAAACTTGACAACATTATACTTTTTGTATATAATAATATTGCTTAATATTCTTTAGAATTCAGTTTTCTGTAAAGTGAACTTACGATATTAAACCCATATATACGGGGTAGTTCTTAAAGTGCTTGTGATGTATTGGATAGGAATAAAGACCTGCAAGCAATCTTATTCGTAGATCATTTATGGAAGGCAAATTTAAGAGACCCCCTTTTTTGATGTATGGGACAACATATTTTTGACGAGAAAGGGGTGCGTTGTTATGGATATGATGATAATGACGATTGTTATAGCTATTGCAATCCTTGCTTGTCTTGCTACAGGTTTTATTTCGTTCAAGGCCGGAGTTGAGCACCGCAAAAAAATTGCTGAGGCGCAGTTTATAAGTGCCGAAGAAAAGGCAAAAACCATTGTTGCTGAGGCTGAGAAGTCTGCAGTTGCCAAAAAGAGAGAGATTACTCTTGAGGCAAAGGAAGAAATTCAAAAAGCCAGAGCGGAGTTTGAAGCGGAGCTAAAAGAAAGACGTAACGAAATGACACGTCAGGAGCGACGTATAACTCAAAAAGAGGAAACATTGGACAAAAAGACCGACAACTTAGAGCGCAAGGAGCAATCTTTGGCAGCAAAGGTTAAAAACCTCGAAGCTAAAGAGATTGAAATAGCACAAATAAAAGAAAAAGAAATGGCAATGTTAGAAAAGATTTCTGGCTTGACTCAGGAAGAGGCTAAGGATTTAATTATGCAAAGCGTTGAGAGTCAGGCAAGACATGACGCCGCTATAATGGTTAAAGAAATTGAGCAAGAGGCAAAGGAAAATGCGGAGCGCAATGCAAAGAATATTGTAGCGCTTTCAATCCAGAAAGTTGCCGCAGACCATGTTGCTGAAACAACTGTTTCTGTTGTAAATCTTCCGAGCGATGAAATGAAGGGAAGAATCATAGGCCGTGAGGGTAGAAACATACGTACTTTAGAAACCTTAACAGGAGTTGACCTTATAATAGACGATACACCTGAAGCGGTTGTTGTATCAAGTTTTGACCCTGTACGCCGCGAGGTTGCCAAAATGGCACTCGAAAAGCTTATTGTTGACGGACGTATTCATCCGGCAAGAATAGAAGAAACAGTAGAAAAATCTCGTAAAGAGGTTGAGGCAATTATTAAACAGGAGGGTGAGAGTGCAACGTTTGAAACAGGCGTTCACGGACTGCATCCTGAGCTTATCAAGCTATTGGGTAAGCTAAAGTACAGAACAAGTTATGGACAAAATGTCCTGAAGCATTCTATAGAGGTGGCACATCTTGCCGGAGTTATGGCAGGAGAGATGGGAGTAGATGTTGCTCTTGCAAAACGTGCCGGCTTGCTTCATGACATTGGTAAGGCAGTTGACCACGAAATTGAAGGTTCGCACGTAACAATAGGTGCTGACATAGCAAAGAAATATCGCGAAAACAAAGATGTTATACACGCTATTATGGCACACCACGGAGATGTTGAGCCGCAAACACTTGTTGCATCACTGGTACAGGCAGCAGACGCAGTTTCTGCAGCAAGACCAGGTGCAAGACGTGAAAATCTCGAAACATATATCAAGCGTTTGCAAAAGCTCGAAGAGATTGCAAATGAATTTGACGGTGTTGACAAGTCATTTGCTATTCAGGCAGGCCGTGAGATAAGAATTATGATTAAGCCTGAGGTTGTAAATGACGCGGGTATGGTAATTGTTGCAAAGGATATTGTAAAGCGTATCGAAAGTGAGCTTGAATATCCGGGTCAGATTAAGGTAAGCCTTATCAGAGAAACAAGGGCAGTAGATTATGCTAAATAAAGCATAATACAGACTGCGCATAACAGATTATATCTGTTAAAGAAAAAGTAAAAGATGGAATGATTGCAATTTGGTAATTATATATTTTCTGCGATATGGGGCGATAAAGGTGCCATATCGGATGTATGTGATTAGCTTCTACCCCAAATGGTGATTATTCCTTTTTTTTCATAATGGCACAAATTATAGGAGATTAAGTATGAAAATTTTATGTATAGGCGACGTGGTTTCGAGAGTGGGAAGAGATATGCTCTACCGTTATATAGAAGAAATAAAAACTTCGGAAAATATTGACCTTGTTATTGCAAACGGAGAAAATGCAACACATGGCAGAGGTCTTGCAAGAGATGCATATAAAGAAATGACCGACGCGGGTGTTGATGCAATTACAATGGGTAATCATACCTGGGGCGCAAAGGACATAAATGCTATTATGAAATATGAGGGGAATGTTATACGTCCTATAAATTTCCCTAAAAATAATCCTGGTAAGGGTTATATGTTAATAAACACACATAGCGGAAAGAGTGTGGGTATAATAAACGCAATAGGCAGAACATATATGGAGCCTTGCGACTCTCCGTTTGAGGCTGTATTATCTGCAGTAGAAGAGTTAAGAAAAAAAACAAATATGATATTGGTGGATTTTCATGCAGAGGCAACAAGCGAAAAGGAAGCTATGGGATATTTTCTTGACGGAAAGGTATCAGCGGTGTTTGGTACGCATACACATGTGCAGACCGCAGACGAAAAAATTCTAAAAAATGGTACGGGCTATATTACCGACCTCGGTATGACGGGCCCTGAATACTCGGTGCTCGGAATGAGTGTAAAGGTTGTAGTAGACAGATTTATAAACTCTTTACCGCAAAAGTTCGAAATTGCAGAGGGAAAAGGGCAATTTGACGGTTGCATATGCGAAATTGACGAAGAGAGCGGTAAGTGTATTGGGGTAAAAAGAATATTTATAAGAGAAAATTGAAAAAAAGACTTGAAATATATTAAAAAGTGTGGTATACTAATATCAAGTAGAATATAGTTGTTCGGGAGAGTAGGCAGAGCCTACTCTTTCATATTTATTAAGGAGGTTTAATATGGCCAATAAAACAGAGGCAACAGCTATCGAAATAGGCGAGGATATTGCCAAAGAAATGGGACTCTACATTGTTGACGTTTCTTACAAAAAAGAAGGTCCGACATACTCTTTGTGCTATTATGTAGATAAGGAGGGCGGTGTCGGCATAGACGACTGCGAAGCTTTCTCACGTGCAATCGAAACTGTGCTTGACGAAAAAGACCCCATAGAGGAAAACTACACCCTTGAGGTTTCATCACCTGGTGTCGACAGAAAGCTTACAAAGGAACGTGAATTTATGTATTATATCGGTCGCGAAGTGGACGTAAAGCTATATAGCGCTCCTGACGGTAAAAAGGAGTTTAGCGGTATATTAGAAGAATTTTGCGATAAGGTTGCATATATAAATGCAGACGGTAAAAGAATCAGCGTTCCCCAAAAGGACGCGGCATATATTAAACTATCATTTAAGTTTTAGGAAAAAGAAAGGATTGATTAACAAAATGAATAAGGAACTACTTAATGCTATAAAAGCATTGTGCGAAGAAAAGGGAATAAGCAGCGAGGTAATAATAGAGGCTCTTGAGGCGGCTCTTGTTGCGGCATACAAAAAGAACTTTAATGCATCTCAGAACGTTGAAATTTTTATAGACCAGAAAAAGGGCAAAATTCAGGTAATGGCTCAAAAGAAGGTTGTTGACCTTGTGTTTGAGGAGAGCGAAGAAATTGATATCGAAGATGCAAGAAAAATCGACCCCAACTACGAGCTTGGCGACATAGTAAATATTGAGGTTACACCAAAGGACTTCGGCAGAATAAGTGCCGCTGCGGCAAAACAGGTTATTACACAAAGAATAAAAGAAGCAGAAAAAGAAATTATAAATGATGCGTATAACGAAAAGGCAAATCTTTTAGTAACAGGTAAGGTAGAAAGAATAGAAAATCTTAATGTATACTTAGACGTTGATGGTAACGAGGGCGTCCTGTACGAAAAAGAGCAGACCTGCGACGAGGTTGGAACATATAAAATCGGTCAGATGGTAAGATGTTATGTAAGCGGTGTAAGAAACGGAAGAGACTATGCTCAGCTCTTGCTTTCAAGAACACATCCAAACCTTGTAAGAAAGCTGTTTGAGCTTGAAGTTCCCGAAATTGCTGAGGGTATAGTAGAAATCAAGGGTGTTGCCCGTGAGGGTGGTTCAAGAACAAAAATCGCGGTATATTCAAGCGACGAGAATGTAGATGCACAGGGTGCCTGCATAGGTCCAAGAGGCGTAAGAGTTCAAAACATCGGCGACGAGCTTAAAGACGAAAAGATAGACATAGTAAAATGGAGCGAGGACCCGTCAGAATTTATAACAGCGGCTCTTAGCCCGTCAAAGGTTTTATCTACCGAAATCAACGAAGAGGAAAAGAGTGCTAAGGTGGTAGTGCCTGCAAATCAGTTATCACTTGCAATAGGTAAGTCGGGACAAAACGTAAGACTTGCAGCAAAACTTACAGGCTGGAAGATTGATATAAGTGCAAAATGATGAAGCATAAACCACAAAGAATGTGCGTTGCATGCCGAAATATGATAAATCAAGATGAGCTTATGCGTATTGTTAAGAGCAATATATCGGGAAAAGCAGAGCTTGATTTGGAAAAGAAAAAGTTTGGCAGAGGCGCATATGTATGCAAAAATGAAAAGTGTATAAATCTTGCAAAAAAGAAAAGAGCATTTGAAAGGCATATAAAAACAGAGGTTTCCAATGACTTATACACAAAGCTTATTGAAATTGCGGAGGCTGGGAATGAATGAAGAAAAGCTTTTAAGGCTAATTGGTCTTGCAAAGAGAGCGGGCAAGACAGACAGCGGTGAATTTATATGCAAGCAGTCAATAAAAAGCAAAAAGGCAAAGCTTGTGATTATTGCACAAGATGCCTCCCAAAACACTAAAAAATCAATAAAAAATTCGTGTGCATTTTATAAGGTTGGGTACATAGAATGTGCAAATATGCAGGATTTAGGAAAATTCACCGGCGGCGGTGAAAGAGCGGTTATATCAATAAACGATGAAAATTTGGCAAATGCAATAAAAGAAGCAAAAACTTCGTTATAATATCGAAAGAAGGGAAGATGTGTAATGGCAGAAACATCAACAATTAAATTTGGTGAGATTTGTAAAAAAATAAGCATTACAAATAAAGAAATTACAGCTAAGTTAGAAGAGTTTGGAGTATCAGTAAAAGGCGCAGCAAGTCTTATAAGCGCTGAGAATGCAAGCTTTATTCTCGACTATTTCTCCAAGCAGTATGCAACCACTCAGGAGGATTTGGAAAAATCAAGAGAACAAGGAAGAGCCGAGATGGAAAAATCTCAAAAAGAAGAGCCAAAAGCAGAAGCTGTAAAAGAGCAAAAGGAAGAACCAAAGAAAGAGACACCTGCTAAAGATACTCCAAAGAAAAAGGAAGAGGCTCCAAAAACTCAGCCAAAGGCAAAAGAGGTTAAAAAGCCACAACCGAGTGTTCAGGAGAAGAAAAAGGATAAAAAGCAGTATCAAACTCAGGCTAAAAAGCAGGGCGGACAAAAAATTGACCTATCAAATGTTGACAGGAGCAATAACTCTGAGGAGTTTATTGTAAGAACAACTGAGAGAAAGAGATATGTAGATACAAGACAGTCAACTGTTGAAATAGATAAAATAAATGCAAGAGAGCGTATGGAGGACTACGTTCCTGCAAATATTAAAATAGATAACGACAGAAATAACAAGCGCAAAAAAGGACCGCGCTCTGAGGAGAAGATTAAAAATCAACCCGTTAAGCAAAAGAAGGTAATTCCTGCAAAGGTTATAACCGAGATAGAAATCGGCGAAACAATAACAGTAGGCGAATTTGCCTCAAAAATGGGTAAAACGGGTGCAGAAGTCGTTATGAAGCTTATGAAGAACGGAATAATGGCAACTATGAATCAGGCTATTGATTTCGAAACTGCTGAGCTTATAGGTCTTGAATTTGACATAACCGTAAAGCAAGAGGTTATAATAACAAAAGAAGAGCGTCTTATGATGGAGATTGAAGAAGAGGACAAGGCAGAGGATTTGGTAGAAAGACCTCCTGTTGTTGTAGTTATGGGCCACGTTGACCATGGTAAGACCTCGCTTCTTGACGCTATAAGAGATACAAGCGTAACCGATACCGAGGCGGGCGGAATTACTCAGCACATAGGTGCTTACAGTGTAACTCTAAACGGCAGAGACATAACATTCTTGGATACTCCCGGTCATGAGGCATTTACAACTATGCGTGCAAGAGGCGCACAGGTAACAGACGTTGCAATTATAGTTGTTGCGGCGGATGACGGAATTATGCCACAGACAATAGAGGCAATAAACCACGCAAAGGCTGCAAATGTACAGATTATAGTTGCAATTAACAAAATAGACAGAGAGGGCGCAAACCCGGACAGAGTAAGACAAATGCTTGTTGAGCATGAGCTTGTTCCCGAAGAATGGGGCGGCGACACAATCTGTGTTGAGGTAAGTGCCAAGAAAAGACAAAATATCGACGGACTTCTTGAAATGGTACTCCTTGTTGCAGATATGCAGGAGCTGAAGGCTAACCCTAACAGAAGTGCGTCAGGTACAGTAATAGAAGCACAAATTGATAAGGGCAGAGGTGCAGTTGCAACAGTTCTTGTACAAAATGGTACACTAAATGTCGGCGACTTTGTTATTGCAGGTACATCTGTCGGACGTATAAGAGCAATGGTAAACGATAAGGGCAGACGCGTTAAGAATGCTCCTCCATCAACTCCTGTCGAAATTTTGGGACTTGGCGATGTACCGTCAGGCGGCGACACATTCGTTGTTGTAGAAAACGAAAAGCTTGCCCGCGACGTTGCAGAACAAAGAAAACAGGAGCTTCAGGAGAACAAGTTCAATCAGGTTGTAAAAGTATCGCTTGATAATCTGTTCAGCCAGATTGACGAGGGCAATATGAAAGAGCTTGCTGTAGTCATCAAAGCAGACGTACAGGGTAGTGTCGAAGCAGTAAGACAATCACTCGAAAAACTTTCAAATGAAGAGGTAAGAGTAAGAGCAATCCATGGCGGTGTCGGCGCTATTAACGAAACAGACGTAATGCTTGCAAACGCGTCAAATGCTATCATAATCGGATTTAATGTAAGACCTGATGCGGGTGCACTGAGTGCAGCAACACAACATGAGGTAGATATACGATTATATCGTGTAATCTATCAGGCAATAGAAGAAATGGAAGCAGCTATGAAGGGTATGCTTGACCCTGAATTTAAAGAAAATGTTTTGGGCTATGTAGAAGTACGTCAAACATTTAAGGTTCCAAATGTTGGCACTATTGCAGGTTGTTATGTAACCCAGGGCAAAATCCAACGTAATGCCGAAATCCGTCTTGTCCGTGATGGTATAATCATTCATGAGGGTAAGATAAGCTCACTTAAGAGATTTAAGGACGATGCAAAAGAAGTTGGCGAAAACTTTGAATGCGGTATCGGTATCGAAAACTTTAACGATATTAAAGAGGGCGATACTATGGAATGCTTTATTATGGAAGAAGTAAAGAGATAAGAGGTAATATGGCAAGAATAGATAAAATAAACGAAGAAGTAAGACGTGAAGTTGCAAACGTAATACGCGATTTAAAAGACACGCGTATACCGCTTATGACGAGTGTTGTTGCAGTCAACGTAACAAACGACCTTCGCTATGCAAAGGTATATGTTTCTGTTATGGGTGATAGCGAAATACAAAAAAAGGCAATGGACGGTCTTAGAAGTGCAGCGGGCTTTGTCCGTCGCGAAATGGGTAAAAGGGTGGATTTAAGATACACCCCTGAATTCGTTTTCGAGCTTGACCACTCGATTGAACATG
>JAZNPJ010000024.1:0-9217 GCA_045589635.1 Clostridia bacterium | reverse complement strand
TTAGCATAATTTTCCGGTATCCAAGAGTCAGACCTTTGAACTATAAAATACGGATATAACGGTTTTGCTAAACCCATAGCAGGAACATTTGAACCCGCTGATTGCGGTGCAGGTTGTGATGATAATGCGGCGGCGGCGGCTCCTAAAGCGGCTCCACCAACTGCAAAAGCGGCACCTAATGCGACTGGTGCGGCGGCTATGGCTCCTGCAGCTAATCCTGCACCAGATGTAAGTCCTGCACCACCTAAACCATAACCTACGTTACCACCTTGTAAATTCATTACAGCTGTGGTTGCTTGTGAATTTGCCCAACTATCTATAGACTTTGCAGCTTTAGCAGTGTGAGGTGCCGCGGCTTTAGCCATTCCCATTGCAGGTTGCATAGAACTTGCTAAACCACCTAATGCGCCCTGTAAAACACTCTGTCCATATTGAGCCATATTACGACCAGTGACAGGGACTTCTATACCTATCATACCGTCAAGATATTTATAGGGAACATCATTAGTATATACAACTGCCGTGCAAGCTCCTGTTACGAGGTCAACTATCATCTTAATTGACAGTGTTGTGTTTATGCACTCTATTGCAGAAACCGGCACTATTCCAACAAAAGGAATATAGACGCTATAATGAGAATATGGTTCATAATCGCGGAAATCATTGAACATACCTGCGTCATTGAAATAAAAACTACCGAGTTCATAAATTGCCACATTTGATGAAGTGAGAAGTCTTGCTCTCACATCTGATTGTACTCGTCCAAACATTACATAACGATATTGTGACTCAAATTTGGAACCAAATACTTGTGCTAAATCAAGAGGATAAAAACGACAAGATACAACACTATCCATAGGATTTTCGCCTAATAATGCAACTCCCTTTACAATATCATCAAATATGGTTCCGTCAGGGTCCCATAAGTACGTAAAGAATTCCTTTAACTTATCCTCATTCATTAACCACACAGAGTTACCACCTGATGTAGCAATTACAGGTTCATTAAGGTCGATTTCGTCAGCTTCATCTACTGTTGGTTGATTAGGTTGAGCGTATTCTAAACGTATTTCTGCATATGTTTTCCCGTTTTCGTCAAGCGCTCCTTTGTCCCAAGCCATATTGCTCTCAGGGTGAGATGTTGAATACTCAGCAATATCAGTTCCATTTAAAACTGTTGTTGTTACAAGATTACCGTGGTCAGTGTCAATTATTGGGCATCTAATGTCAGGGTCTGTACATCTTGCTCCTAACTGTGTAGCATCACTATCAGGGTTTTTACTCCAGTAATATCCAAGTCTGTCCATTATTGCATAGACTTGCTCCATAGATGATAAACCCCACTGTACAGCACCGTTACTTCTTACAAACTTTTCACAGAGAGCATTTACATCATATGGTGTTGCATATATTTGTGAGAGTGTACCGTTTCTATCCCAACTGGGCGCGGTAAATATATATCTTGCTCCATTGGTTAAATATACTCCTAAAGACTCACCATTATCAGTAGCTGTTGCATATCCCCAACTATTCACACTGTATCTGATATCGTGTAAATCACCGGCAAATTGTAGAAACATTGGTTGGAAATAAGTGTTTCCCGGCGTTGCAGAACCCATTTTTATGGTTCTAATATTTATTGTAATAATAAGATAGTTACTATAATTTGCAGCTCCACTTAAAAAGTTATCAATAGTGACTTCACCTGAATACCTAACATCACTGGCACTATTATAATACATTCCTGATACATACGGAATTAATAGTAAATTCCCGTACGGAAAATTTATATAAAACCTTTGAGTATAGTCTACTGAATAGCCCACAGGAGAGGGACTAAATTTCCCAACACTAACAAGATTTATTGAAGTTCCCGCTCCACTTATACTAAAAGGGTTTGAATTAGTTGAAAAACACATACAGTTATTTATTTTTCCAAACCTATTTTCTGATACGTGTACTTCCATATTTTGTAATGTCTGTGAAATAAAATTACCATAAGTGTAAAAATCACCTTTTTGTAATTGTGTTACAAATATTGATTGGTCAATAGTACCCTCTCCATATTGCTGATAATAAGGAGCTGGAGTGTCCGGATTTGACCATTGATATGTAGCTTCTCCACCTGCTGTAAAACTACTATCTACTGCATAAACTTCACTTAATTCACTCATGGTGCCACCTCTCCTACTAATCCATTAAGAGTTAGAACATAACAATTTATGTCCGTACTTTGTGGTATAATAAACGGAGTTGAGTCGTTTATTATAAAGTTTGTTGTTGTTGCTTTAACAGATGACGGTATATCATCAGATAAATACGGGTTAAAGTCTCTTTCATTTCTGAGACAAATGCAGTCGAGATTTAATATGTCATTTTTAAATGACATAAGAGGGTCGACCTCACACGTTACATTTAAAACATTACCAGAGTCTAACTCTGGGGGGTGTACGAAGTAATATCTATGAAGCTCAGGAATATAACAGTAGTTAGCTTCAAGATAGCGATTGAATTTTGTAAGCCGAAAAACAGGTGTTAATATTTTAATTGGAAAGTATGGTTCGGCATCTACTATGTCGAGTGATATCATACTCTGCAATTTATCTACCACACGCGGGTCAGCTATGTTTTTGTAGAAAGTAATTTCCATAATGTCACCTCTTATAAAAAATGGGTGGGTGTTTAAACCCACCCAAATTTGAGTGATTAGTCGAGAACGAAAATGATACCGTTCTCCGCCGTGTCGTTGAACAGAGAAATGTCAAACTTGTAGAAGTTGTTGACAAATTCCTGTTTTGCATTGTAAGCTGTGGTAACACGGTCGTTTTCATTACACAGCATTATTGCATCGCGGTCAAACATAACCGCCACTATGCCGGCTTTTGCGACATCGTAACCGGCTGAGGTGGTGATATCAATGGCAGTAGTTGTATTGATATTATAGTATGTCTTTGTTCCGAGACCACCGGGGTCATCTCTGAGAGACTGCCAGAAGTTGACAGTATCGTAGTTAGGCAGAGCTACCATAGCATCGTGATATGTGTCTGCTGTCATATACGCTTCGACAGACTTAGCAAACTCACTGTTTACAACCACATGGAGATACTCTTCGGGCGTGAATGTAGGAACCGTTCCCATATTAAACACGTTAGAAGCATCTTTCAGCCTGTCCTTGTAAAGCATCATCTGAACAGATGCGAAGCGCAGGAATGACGGGTCATACAGAGCAGTTGCCATTGTGATAGGCGTTTCAGGGTTATACGCATCATTATACGCAGTTACAAGATGAACAACGCCGTTGTTGTTGTAGATTTTTTCTCCCATAAAGTTGGAAATAGCCTGTTCTGCTAAACCCTTTTCCTTAATTGTTTTAGAAGTCTGAATAGCATTTTCTATCATACCGATAAATGCCATAAGTTCGCTTCTACCATTGAAGCTCTCCTTAATCTGCATCTCGGTAAATGACATTGAGATGTCATATGTGGTTTTGCTATTCCAAAATTGCTGTGTTACAGTAGGCGGCTTAAACAGGAACTGATTTGCACCCTCTCCTGATACAAGGTTCCAACTGGGGTTCGCCTCTGCCTCAGGTATAGCACATCTAAGTTTCTGAAGCACACTACCATACTCCCAAGCCTCGCGCTTTATATTTGGATACGGCGGCTTATACGGGCGGTTGACTGCTACCACTTTTCCAACCTTGTTGACAAGGCTTTTAACGTAGTTGTCAACAGAAGTTGCGTCGAAGATTGCTGTGCCGACATCTACGACATTGGAGAGGTCATTTGTTACAAGGTCTTCCTTACCTGTCAGCTCTCCTGTAATCTGGTTTAAAAGCTCGTAAACCTGTTCAACTAACATAAGTTAGCTCCTTTCTACCCAAATTTGGGTGATTAATATATTGACAAGAGCGTGACTCGCTCTACGTCGCCTAAAACTTCATTGAGAATGGCAAAATACGCTATTGCTCGTTCATCTTTTATAGCATTTTGTGGTTCTCGATACATATAGCCAGAGTCTACACGGTTCGTAAAAGAAAGAGTTTCTTCACTGGTTTGGTCAACAGTCCTGCCGAAAGTGGTTGTATCTGTGCCACTATTAGCACGTACAAATGTACCATTCTTTATCTGTTCTGTTGTCTTATCTGGAGTATCATAAGCAGTAGATACTACATTCTGTGGTGACTCTCCAGTCAATTCAGTCACTGTTTCGATTTTTGAACCCTGTTCAAATGACGTTTTCGTTGTATTTTTGAGTTCATTTAAACCGTCTTTCAGGTATTCAGTTGTAACAGTATCAGAACCATTCGGGTCAAATGAAGTTTCTACTGTCTCTGCATTATCTGCATTGTGAACAGTTTTTGAAACCCCCGTAAAGTTTGTCGAGTCATAAGTTGTACGACTTAATGTATCAACATAATCAGCAGGTGTTGTCTCAACAGTTACTGTTTGTCCTTTTTTGGTTGTTTCTTGTGTTTTAACACGAGGAGTAAAGTCAGTCACTTCTGTGGTTTGTGGAGTTACTGTTTCTTTGATTGGAGCAAGAGTTGTGGTTTCAGATTTCGAGCCGTGAGTTGTCTCGACTTCACGAACTCTTGTGTCAGTGTCCGTAATTGTTTTTCCGTTTATGAATGTGTCTCTACCGCCATTTTCTGTGTTAGAAGTACCGCTGGTAGTTTCTGAACCAGTTTTCTCTAGTTTATAGTTATCAAACATATTATAGGTTGCAAGAGTTGTTTCAAGCAACCGAGCATATTTATATCTGTTGTAAAGAAAAACCCGCTCAACTGCACTGACAAATTCATCTTCTTTGAATATTTCACGTTCGCCATAACGGTAAACAAATTCAGACCAGTAAAGTTCTGCTCCACCTAAATTCAAAATATTTTGACAGTTTGAAAAAGGATTAACGTTCGGATTTTTCGTCTTCCATTCTTTCAGTGTCGTCAGTTTCTGACACATCATCGTTCTTGTCTCCTTTCTCACTCAAATTTGGTTCGTTTTCAACGATTATTTCCTCAACATTTTCTGCCTTAATTTGTACCGAAATGTTTGGTACTTCAGCAGGCGTCTCATTCTGTTCACTGTCTCCAGTGCCAGTGTCGCTTTTCCCGTCATCTTGTCCGGTTGTGTCAGCACGAGTATCGACGTCATCGCTCTCAGTTCTAACATCTCCCTGTTTATCTTCGTTCTCACTTTCTCCAGTTCCCACTGTGTTTCCTGAAGCATCTTCGACACCTTCGCTTGTTTTGGACTCATTCCGTATATTGGCGGAATTGTTTGCTCCGAGAATAACCTCTTGCTCTTTGAGCAGAGATGCATACACCTCTTCATTAAGAGATACTCGTATATCAGTGTTGTATATTTCATTTACTTTTGAAACCCCCAGTTCTCTACATTTCAAAAGGTCTTCAATATTAAGCCGAAGAACCTCTTTGTTTACATCTATTTCATTACTATTGAGCTGTTCTCGCTTTAAATTATAATTACTATTTATGCCAAACGCGTGATAGAAATTTGCCAGTATGTACTGTTGAAACTCTACAAGCTCTGTGAGTCTGCCTCTCATAGAGTTTTCAGATATAGACATAGCCTGTATTCGTGAAACTATATCCTGTTGCATAGTTATATCAGGGTCGCCTGCATACATTTTCTCTATAACCCTGTTAGCTTCAGCTTTTTCAATGTCGTTATCCGCCGTGAACATAGCTATTAAACGTGAGTTTCTCTGTATGCAGTAATAGGACAGGTCATTTTCTGACAACTGTGCCGCAGTTTTGAAAATGAGGTCAGATATTACAGAATTTTCTCTGATATTATAAATATCAGGTGTTGAGTTCCAAACTACTGCTTCTTTATCGACCTCAAACTCAAAATTCTGTTTACCCTGCGGGAGCCATGGGTTCACCACTCGCCCAAATTTGGGTATATAGTACCAGTCAAGACGGTCAGTGTAAGCAAACGGCTGTACACACATCTTATCATTTATCTTAAAAAATAAAACCTTTCCGAACTTAAAGAGTCCGAGTTTAAAAGCTCGTTCATTTATTTCTTCGGGAAGATTTTCATAGGAGAAAATATTTTCAATTCTACTATAAAGAGTTCTGCGCCAATGACGGTTTAACCATTCTAGTGCCGGCTGATATTTTCGTGTGGACATTTAATTCACCTCTTTCAAAGGTGGGCGGGATTTTAAACCCGCCCAAATTTGGTTGAACTCAGATGAACGATATCAGATAAACTGCACGTCGGTGAAAGAGTTGTTGCCCTTTGTCTTTACCGACTTGAGCATAATCTGTATCTCAAGTTTTGCGATAGGTTTCTTTTCGTTCTGTGCGATTTCGATGAGGTCAGGAGCGATAGCTGTCAGCTTAGTTCCGCCGTACAGGAACTGTCCGGGATACTCCTTAAATGTATATACGGAGAATGTGGTTATTTCACCGTCTATCATTACGTCCTTAGCGATATCGCAGTCCTCAATTGTGAGAACTTCACCGATAAGGTCTGCAGTTTCGAGCTTAGTTCTGTTTACGCAGAGTCTCGAAAGGCTGTGTTTTTCCGCGAGCATTGCCGCGAAGCGGTTAGTGATTTCGTGATTGTTTACATTTGCGTTTGTGTTTGTTGTAGCCATAGTAAGGCTCCTTTCTGCCCGATTTAGGGCGTTAAAAATTTTTATTTCCAAATGGGTATTTACCCAAATTTGGTTGGATTTAAACCCCGGTGTCTTCTCCGTCATAGGGGATTTTAGGGTACTGTTTGAAAGTATTATAAGCCATATCAGTGTCAAAATAACCGAATTTAGAGTTGAGTTTTTGTTTTACTTCGTCTCTGACCATATAGGAGTATGTGAAGAAGTATTCAAGTGCTTCAAGATACATACACGCAAGTTTGTATAGTTTCATTTCCGAATAAGTGTTAAAACAATGTTTGCAGTACAGTTCCATTATATAAATTTTGGTGTTTGCAATCGTTCTTAGACAATTATATTTTGAACGTATTGAAAACACTATTGCACCATTCTTCTCCTCGTCATACATTTCTACATTCGCCATTTCGACATTTTCATTACAGTTAATAATAGCCGAGTGTAAATTTTCAACAAAAGTTTCCTGATGATTTTCGTCAAATATCATTTCTGATATTATTCCGCCATAGGTATCTTCAAATTCTTGAAAGATGTCCATAATGTCTGAGAATTTTATTTTATTGTCTTTAAATCTGTATTTAGGCATACTATTCACCTCAAAAAATATTTTACATTATAAAATTTAAACCCGTGGGGTCACTCAAATTTGGGTAAGTTTGCAAGGGTTTATCAGTAACCGAAGCCACCCAAATTTGGGTAAAACAAAATTAAGGAGTTGCACATTAATACTAAAGTGAAAGTCACTCAAATTTGGGAGAACTGCCCACTTTAGCGCTTTAGCCCACTGAAGTGTTAAAATTTTAACAAACTTTACACTTTAATGTTCTAAAGTGCAATGCGTTACGCTTTAGTGTATTAAAGTGCAGTGCGTAACAGTTTAGTTTGTTAAAGTGCAGTGCGTTACGCTTTAGTGTGTGAAAATTCAAGTCAGAAAGTGTGGGCGGGGGGATTAGCCCCGCCCGTGGGATTTATTCAACTATGAATGTATCGACAACTACAGTAACTTTGCTATCGGTTGTAACTTTGGTGTAACCGACAGTTACGCAAATTGTGCGATATAACCGTATAGTATGTACAGTAATTTCGCCCGCAATTCCCTCAAACTTTTCATCAATAGTCTTTGCAAGTAAATCATCAGCTTTTGACATTGCTTCATATTCTATATCATTCTCAGGGTCGGTATTCAATATGTTGTCAATGAACTCTGACGGAAAAGGAAGGTATTTTTCCTTATGACTGATTGAATAGGCGGGAACGTGCTTATACTCAACAGTGCCAATTATAGATATCGGGACATCGTTATCGGCGTTTTGTTTTTCTGTCTGCTCATTGTTCTGCTCATTGTTCTGCTTATTGTTCTGCTCATTGTTCTGCTCATTGTTCTGCTCATTGTTCTGCTCATTGTTCTGCTCATTGTTCTGCTCGTTCTGTTCTGTAAACAATGCCTGCCCATTTTTTGCCGCTTCACGTTCCATAAATGCTTTGAAACGTTTCGCGAAACTTTCAGCAGTGGTAAAAGATAAATCTTCTGTTTCGTTCAGAAACTTTTCAAGCATTGAGCGGGGGATTTCTTGCTTGTGCTCATGAGCATACATTATGACCGCTTCGGGCAATATTTCAATTTTCTTCGGCATTGCAAGCGTTTTCAACTTTGTCTTATCGTCATCAATTTCATAACAACAATATTTTGCTGTATCAATAAGACGGTTGTATGTACTTTGCGGAATATTCAGCTCCTTCATGAAGCGGTTGAACATACGTTTCGACGCGCCGTCCGTCGGTGTGCCGTCCTTATTTGTGGGATATGCTTTTCCGTTCTCATCGGTTTTGTAGATGTTTGCAAGCCCGTTCACCTTGATTGTATAGAGCGCAATGCCCTTTTTAATTTTGGCTTTTCGCTCAAGGAGTTCCGCGCCAATGTATGCTTTACACTGATTAACAAGGGCTTTAGAAACTGTAATGCCGTGGAAAGTTCCCTCTGCTATATTCAATGCCGACATTGCAATTGTTTCCGTACCAAACAATGTTAATGCGCTTGTATTTTCCTTATCTGTCTTTTTGACTTTTTTATTATCTGCTTCTTCGACTTTTTCATAAGTCCATTTTGAATGTAAAAATTCATTAGGATTGTTCTTGTCTTTAAGATTGGTTTCTCTAACAATGAACTTTTCACCGTCAATATCAAATATCTGTTCTGTTACCTGCTCATTGTTCCGTGTGTTCTGTGTGTTCTGTGTGTTTTTCATGATATTTACCTTTCCGCCATATTGGCTTTACATTCCACTCAAATTTGAGCGGTTTTACTGATTTTGTTTTACTCAAATTGAGTATTTCACCATTCATTCAAAATGAACGTATATCCACATATTCAAATTGAGTGAATAGCTAAATTACATCACGCCTTATCGGGGGAATATCCCGCGCGTTCCATTAATAATGGACGTACACGCCTACGCGTGTTTTTATTTACAAGTACATTATAACACACTTTTTTCAATAAGTCAAGAAAAATTTTTAAGATATATGCTAAAATATTTACTAAAATTCAATTTTACACCTTTATTTTATGTTA
>JAZNPJ010000023.1:0-2301 GCA_045589635.1 Clostridia bacterium | reverse complement strand
AAAATAGAAGATAACTGTAAGCTTATTGTTGATGGTGTGCTAAAATTTACAGAAGTTGATTAAGATTATCTTAATCAACTTCTTTTTTCGCCATATTTAATCTTGTTTATATTTCTTTCCGTCCTTTAAAACAGTCATTGCAAATCGCGGCAAATCCATCATTCTTTTTGCTCTCCATGGTTCTTTTGCAAGCCGATAAAACCACTCAAGACCTGTTTTGCAGAAAATCTCAGGTGCTCTTTGTACAGTGCCTGCAAAAACATCTATACTTCCGCCTACACCCATTGCAACTCTTACACTTAGCTTATCTTTGTTTTTGTGTATCCATTTTTCCTGACGCGGTGCACCAAGACATACAAACAATAAATCTGCACCCGAGGAATTTATTTCGTTTATTATTTCATCTTCCTCTTCTTCACTGAAATATCCGTTTCTTACACCAACAATATTTAGCCCCGGATATTCCTTTTGCATATTCTTCTTTGCCATATCCCCTACACCACTCTTGCCGCCAAACAAAAATAATTTATGGTCTGTGTAGCTTATTTTCTGTAGTAACAGCTTTGCAACATCAAAGCCTGCCGCACGTTCTGATATAGGTTTTTTTAAGTATTTTGAGGCATATACAACGCCAATACCATCAGCAGTAAGCATATCTGCACCATTTAACATTTCCCTGAAATCCTGATTGCGGTATGCTTCCATTATTATTTCGGAATTTGGCGTGAATACACTGTGGACTCTGTCTTCTTTAAGAAATCCGAGTATTTTGTCCGTTGCCTCGCTAATGGTAACCATATCAACATTTACACCAAGAATATTAACTTTACTCATACTTTAATCAAACCCTTTCAAGTACTTATTGTCTGTCTTTTAATTTTACGTAATCACTCTTCTCTGTCATAGACTTATATGCAGGACGTATTATTCTTGTGCCTCCCAATGTTTCTTCAAGTCTGTGTGCACACCAACCTACAATTCTTGCTATTGCAAACATAGGTGTATACATATCCTCAGATATACCAAGCATTTTATATACAAATCCCGAATAGAAATCCACATTTGCACACATAACCTTGTTTGAGCCTTTTTCACGTGCAAATACTGAAGGTGCTATTCTTTCTATGAGCTTATAAAGATTAAATTCCGCCTCAAACTCAGGCTTTTGCTTTACAAGTCTTTGCGCTCTGTCTCTTATAAGAACACATCTCGGGTCGCTATATGTATAAATAGCATGACCTATACCATATATAAGTCCCGATCCATCATATGCTTCCTTACGCAGAATTTTAGCAAGGTATTCCTCTACCTCTTTTTCATCCGTCCAATCCTTGACGTTTGCCTGTATTTCGGCCATCATACCCATAACCTTGGCATTTGCACCACCGTGCTTTGGTCCCTTAAGAGAGCCTATTGCCGCTGCAATGGCACTGTATGTGTCAGTATCCGACGAAGAAACTACTCTTGTTGTAAAGGTAGAGTTGTTACCGCCGCCATGTTCTGCATGTACCATAAGTAAAACGTCAACCATCTCAGCTTCTTCACGGGTATATTTATTGTCGGGTCTTATCATATACAACAGATTTTCTGCGGTTGAAAGATTTTTTTTCGGAATATGCAAATACAAGCTTTTTCCGTCGTGGTAATGATTCTTTGCCTGTTCACCGTATGCTGCCATAACAGGCATTCTCGCAATAAGCTCTATCGACTGCCTTAACAGGTTGCATGCACCTATATCGTCAGGGTTATCATCGTATGAGTACGATACAAGAACTGACCTTGCAAGCTTGTTCATTATGTTTGTACTTGGCGCTTTTAAAATCATATCCTCAACAAAGCCATCTGGCAATGGACGCATATTACCTATAAGCTTCGAGAATCTTTTGAGTTCCTCATCGCTTGGCAATTCGCCAAACAACAGCAGATATACAACCTCCTCAAATCCAAAGCGACCTTCCGCTCCGGCATCCTTTACCAATTCGTCTATGTCATAGCCTCTGTAACGAAGTCTACCCTCTGTGGGTACTTTTTCTCCGTCAACATATTCGTAACCTACAACATCTCCGATTGATGTAAGACCTGCAACAACACCTGTACCATCTTCGTTTCTTAACCCTCTTTTTACTCCATAATCCCTAAACATCTGTAAAGAAAATGGTTTGTACATTTTTTGGGCTTTGCTCTCATATAATTCTTCTATTTTTTTTATTTCCTCAGTTGTCAACATTACTAATCAGTCCTTCCTATTATATACATATTCATCTAAAATAAACTCATTTGTTCCTGGTCGTCTTTTATTAT
>JAZNPJ010000022.1:0-3426 GCA_045589635.1 Clostridia bacterium | reverse complement strand
TGCAAGGGACAATATCACTCGGCGTAAGCCGAATATTACTGCGTAGCAATATAGGTTGCCACAAGGCAAATAAAACTGAAAAAAGCACTTCGTAAGAAGTGCTTTTTTCATACACCTGACAGGACTTGAACCTGCGGTCTTGAGAATCGGAATCTCACGTTTTATCCAGCTAAACTACAGGTGCAAAAAAGTCTTAAAATAAATGATTACGGGAGGGGACAGAGCCCCTCCCCTACAATTTTTATATAAAATTGTTGTTTTTTAAATGCCACGTATTTTTATACGCAAATGAGAATACGAAAAAAGACAAACTTCCCGGGTGCAGAGATTTTTGCGCAGATTGTGTTGTTTACACGAGTGCCGATTTTCCTTTTATAAAAATTGTTATAAAGGGATTGGAAAATTTGCTCCAGAATGAACAAAACGAGCCAAAGCGCAGCTTTGGGTTACCCGAAGGCGTACAAGGGTACGTCGAGAGGCGAGATTTGTTTATAACAAAAAAGCATACGCTTTTTTGTGGTCTGGACAAATTTAACATCCCGACGCTTTAATAGGCTTTGCCCCAATAAACCAATGCCTTCGGCTTTTTACCGCAGCATACACACTTGTCGCTTATAGTTTCCTGCTCAAATGGCATACATCTCGAAGAAAGGCCTGCAACCTCTTTTACCTTTTCTTCACATTCTACATCGCCGCACCACATAGCCTTAACAAAACCGTTGTTATCCTTAGAATACTCTGCCATTTCGTCGAGAGTTTGTACGCTTACGGTGTGCTCTTCTCTTATCTTTCTTGCATTTTCGAGCATATCTGCTTGCATTTTAACAAGAATTTCGCCCACCTTTGTTTCTAACTCGTCAAGCGAAACAACTATTTTTTCGTGATTATCACGTCTTGCGATTACTGCCTGATTTGCCTCTATATCCTTTGGACCAAGCTCAATTCTTAGCGGAATTCCCTTCATTTCGTATTCTGAGAACTTCCAGCCCGGTGATTTGTCGCTGTCGTCAATCTTTACACTGTATTGCTTTTTGAGGTTTTCGTAAAGCTCATATGCTTTATCAAGAACACCCTCCTTGTGTTGTGCAATAGGCACTATAACACACTGAATAGGCGCAATGTTTGGCGGCAGAACAAGACCGTTATCGTCTCCGTGCATCATAATGATTGCACCGATAAGTCTTGTAGAAACACCCCACGAGGTTTCGTGTACATATTGAAGCTGACCATTCTTATCTGTAAACTGAATGTCAAAAGCCTTTGCAAAGCCATCACCAAAATAGTGAGAAGTACCTGACTGCAAAGCCTTACCGTCGTGCATTAAGCTTTCGATTGTATATGTTTCTTCTGCACCCGCAAACTTTTCTTTGTCAGTTTTTTGTCCCTTTACAACGGGGATAGCCAAAGCCTCTTCGCAAAAGTCGGCATATACATTAAGCATTTGACGTGTTTCAGCAATAGCCTCTTCAGCAGTTTCGTGGATTGTATGTCCTTCTTGCCACAAAAATTCCGAGCTTCTAAGGAAAGGTCTTGTTGTCTTTTCCCATCTTACAACAGAGCACCATTGATTATAAAGCTTTGGTAAATCTCTGTATGAGTGAACAATTTTAGAAAAATGCTCACAAAAAAGTGTCTCAGAAGTAGGTCTTACACAAACACGCTCCTGAAGTTTTTCCGAACCGCCGTGAGTTACCCATGCAACCTCAGGCGCAAAACCTTCTACGTGGTCCTTTTCCTTTTGCAGTAGCGATTCGGGAATAAACATAGGCATATACACATTTTCGTGCCCTAAATCCTTAAAGCGCTTATCAAGATTTGCCTGGATTTTTTCCCAGATTGCATAGCCATACGGACGGATTATCATACAGCCCTTGACCGATGAATATTCCACAAGCTCAGCTTTTTTAACAATATCGGTATACCATTTTGCAAAATCCTCGTCCATTGAGGTAATATCTTTTACAAATTTATTATCATTTTTAGCCATTGCCATTCATTCCTTTTGTATAATATAATTCACATTATATATTAACACAAAATGCCCTTTTCGTCAAGGCTTTTTTGGCAATCTTTACAAACGGGGAGAATACAAAAGCACAGAGGGAAATCTGTATAAATTCTGAGTATTGCGAGTTTCAAATTCGCAAGAATTTGTCTGTCTGAGTAACAGAATTTATACAGACAACCCTCTGTGCAACACACAAAAGAATTATCTTTTTAACATCCCCTATTATTCTCCAAAGACTGCTATATCACCAAGCTCTTCTTCAATTCTTAAAAGTTGATTATACTTTGCCACTCTGTCGGTACGCGATGGTGCACCTGTCTTTATCTGACCTGTGTTTAAAGCTACCGCCAAATCGGCAATAGTGGTATCCTCACTTTCACCGCTTCGGTGTGAAATTATTGCGCTGTATCCGTTTTTGTGTGCGATTTCTATTGCGTCAAGTGTTTCGGAAAGTGTACCAATCTGGTTTAACTTAATTAAAATTGCATTGCCACACTCCTCGTCTATACCCTTTTGCAAGCGTTCGGGGTTAGTTACGAACAAGTCGTCGCCTACAAGCTGAACGCTCTCTCCCAACACTTCTGTAAGCTTTTTCCAACCGCTCCAGTCCTCCTCACCCAACGGGTCTTCAATAGAAAAGATTGGATATTTCTCGCACAGATTTTTCCAATACTCAATAAGCTCGTCGGATGTTTTTTTCTTCTGAGCTTTTGGCAGTGTGTATCCGTTTTTGGTAACCCATTCGGTGCTTGCCGCGTCAATGGCAATATAAAAATCCTCGCCTGCAGAGTATCCCGCCTCTTTAATTGCCTCAACAATAAGCCCTAATGCGTCCTCGTCAGTTTCGAGGTTAGGTGCAAAACCGCCCTCATCACCAACAGAGGTAGAAAGACCGCGTTTTTTTAAAATACCTTTAAGAGCATAAAAAACCTCAGCACACCATCTTAATCCCTCGCTAAAGGAATCTGCACCAAAGGGCATAATCATAAATTCCTGAATATCCACGTTGTTATCCGCATGTGCACCGCCGTTTAGAATGTTCATCATAGGCACAGGCAAGATGTATGAATTTATACCGCCAATATATTGGTATAGAGGAATACCCAATGCATTTGCGCTTGCCTTTGCCACTGCCAGAGAAACACCCAAAATTGCATTTGCACCAAGCTTGCCTTTGTTTTTTGTTCCGTCAAGAGCAATCAAAGCCTCATCAATTTTTCGCTGACACAGTGCATTCATACCTATAATCTCGTCAGCAATGGTGGTGTTTACGTTATATACTGCGTCCTTTACACCCTTGCCACCATAGCGGTTTTTGTCATTATCGCGAAGCTCTACCGCCTCAAAAGCGCCCGTAGAAGCACCTGATGGCACTATTGCACTGCCACAGGAACGGTCGGTAAAGACCTCGACCTCAA
>JAZNPJ010000021.1:0-10181 GCA_045589635.1 Clostridia bacterium | reverse complement strand
TCAATTATTTGTTGTACACGATGAACATTCGAGGCAAATGTTGCAACTATAATTCTCTTTTTGCAATTATGAAATATCTGCTCAAATGTTTCGCCAACACTTCTTTCGCTCATTGCAAAGCCGGAACGCTCAACATTTGTTGAGTCGGACATGAGTGCAAGAATACCTTCCTTGCCAAGCTCACCAATCCTTGTAAGGTCAATCATATCGCCAACTATTGGGGTTGTATCAATTTTAAAATCGCCCATATGCACAACTGTTCCAACAGGTGTTTTTATAGCTAATGCAGCGGAGTCGGCAATAGAATGATTAGTTCTTATAAATTCAATTTTAAAATTGTTACCCGCAACAATTTCCTCGCCGTATCTTGTCCTTGTAAGCTTTGCCTCTGTGAGCATGTTGTGCTCTTTAAGCTTATGTTCAACCAAACCCAAAGTCAATCTTGTGCCATATACAGGTACATTTATTGCCTTTAAGAAATAGGGAAGTCCACCAATATGGTCTTCATGTCCGTGAGTTAAAAATATTCCGCGTATTTTGCGATAATTTTTTTCGAGATACGTAATATCGTTAATTACAAAGTCGACACCGGGCATATCCGAGTCGGGAAACATCATTCCGCAATCAACAATAATAATTTCATTACCCATCTCAAACGCAGTCATATTTTTTCCGATTTCATCAAGACCGCCAAGAGGTATAATTTTTAAACTTTTTTGCTTTTTCACATAATTCTCCTTTCCTTTAAAATTTTTCCAACTTAGTATTATTATATCACATAAAACGCATTTTAGTCAAGTATCCGATAAGAAAGCATTCTCATGAGTTTTGATGAGAATGCTTTTAAATTAAAGATATTTATCAATTAAATCTTCATAGTCGTCTTGAGAGTGAGCACCTACTAATTTTTCGACGGGTTTTCCGTTTACAAACAGAATAACAGTCGGAATAGATACAATTCCGTATTCTGCTGCAAGCTCGCTTTCTGCATCAACATTCACTTTACCTACTTTTGCTTTTGAAGAGTAAGATTGTGCAACGTTACTGATGATTGGAGAGAGCATTTGACACGGACCGCACCATGTTGCCCAGAAGTCGACAAGAACAGGTGTTTTGGCGGTTAAAACCTCTGCATCAAAGTTTGATTTAGTTAGTGTTAATTCCATAATATATTCCTCCTTTTATTTAATTGGTTTACCAACATATTTTTTATCAATAATACTGCATATTGCACTTCCATTAGTAAATTCTGTAATATCATCTGTAAGTTTTTTTGTTTCGTTAACAGGGCAACTTACAACAAATGTTACTTCGTCTTCATATATTGTGTCTTCAAGAGTATATCCATCTGCGGCAATCTTATACTGCATTTTGCCAACAAGAGAATAATCTACTGTTATTGATATTATATCAGAAAGATTATTTGTTATAGGTATAGAAGCTTCAATGCCCATTTTTGCACTTGCACCGTATGCATGTACAAGCCCGCCTGTACCAAGCAGTGTACCCCCAAAATATCGTGTTACTATAACAATTACATCAACAAGTCCTGCTTTTCTTATTGTGTCAAGAACAGGCATACCTGCAGTGCCGGACGGTTCTCCGTCATCGCTGTAACGAAAAATGTTATTTTCATCTATTACATATGCATACACATTATGTGTTGCATCTGAATATTGTGATTTTATTGCGCCAAGATATTCTAAGGCGTCCTTTTCATTATCAACAGGTTTTACATGCGATATAAATTTTGATTTTTTCTCTATAAAAGTGGTTTGTGATTCTTTTAGGACTGTTTTATAACTATTCTTCGATGACATAGTCGCGTATCCTTTCGTATATGAGGTTATCGCATAAAAGCTCAATAATTGTACCGTCCTCGGAGTAGCTTTCGGATAATACTTTTTGATTTTGATGAAGTTCGCTTACAAGTGAGCCAAGATTATATGGTATGCATAACTTCACACGTTGTTTTTTACCAGGTGCAATTTCACCGATTATATTTATTAGCTTATCTATTCCATAACCTGTAGCTGCGCTTATACATACATTTGCATCATATGAATTAACCGCAAGCACTTCTCCATCAAGTTTATCGCACTTATTATATACACCTATAATTGGTTTTGGTAGAGCCTCAATTTCATTTAATACGCTTTCGACAACCCTGCACTGATTATCGGACTCGGGATTAGAAGCGTCTATGACATGAATTAAAATATCAGCTATTACAGCCTCCTCCAATGTTGATTTAAATGCCTCAACAAGATTATGCGGTAATTTACGTATAAAACCTACAGTATCTACAAGGAGTATGTTTCTGTTGTCTTCAAGTGTAATTGAACGAGAAGTTGGGTCAAGTGTTGCAAAAAGCTTAACCTCTGCAAAAACATTAGCATTTGTAAGATAATTTAAAAGTGTGGATTTACCTGCATTTGTATATCCAACAAGTGCTGCACTTATAACACCGTCTTTTTTTCTGTGTCGTCTTAGAAGAGAACGGTGCTTTTTCATTTCTTCTATTTCATTTTCCAATGCACTTATTCTGCGCCTTATATGACGTCTGTCGCTCTCTAATCTTGTTTCGCCGGGGCCTCTTGTACCTATACCGGCACCTGTTCGGCTAAGCACTGTACCCATTCCGCGTAGGCGCGGCAGACGGTATTTTAGCTGTGCAAGCTCAACTTGTAATTTACCCTCAGAGGTTTTTGCGCGCATTGCGAAAATATCGAGTATAAGCATTGTGCGGTCTAAAACCTTCACCTCAAGCGCGTCGGATATGTTTCTCATTTGGATAGGGGAAAGCTCGTCGTCAAAAACAACAGTATCTGCTTCTAAGCTTTTTATAGCAGTTTTAAGTTCATCTATTTTTCCTGTTCCTATATATGTCGCGCTCTCAAGCTGTGTTCTGTTTTGCATAATGCTCATAACAACCTCACCGCCGGCTGTTTTTACAAGTTCGCAAAGTTCCTCCATGGACTCTTCGGTTGTATCGGATAAAGCATCGGCAAGTCCCAGATGAACACCAACAATAACAACTTTTTCTCTTTTTTGCTCTAATTCAGTCATAAAACAGTGTTAACCTTTCTTATATCCTGATAATATTATAACAGATTTTAACAATTTAGTACAGTCTTTTTTAAAAAATTTTTAAAAAAATCAAAAAAAGACTTGTAAATAAAATAAATTCGTGATATAATTAGTTGGTATAAATTTGAATTTTAGATATAAAGGAGGTTTTGATATGCAAAATGCCGTTTTGATTATACATCTTATAATAGCTGTTCTATTGATATTTATAGTTCTTGTTCAGGAGGGCAAAGACCCGGGAATGAGAGGAATACAAGGCAGTTCAGCTGATATGGGAGATTCATTCTTCAAAAGCAATGGCGGTACAACAAAAGAGTCAGTGTTTATTAAAGTAACAACATGCATTGCAATTTTATTCTTATTCACTACAATGGCTTTAGTTGTTTTATCTGCATAATGTAAAATTTTTAATAAATTTATCAAAATTGCTTGACATTTATACCCAAAATGGGTATAATGGTATATGTTGTATAGACCACTTAGACATGCTCATACAGTCTAAATTTCCATCAGGTCAATTTTTAAAATCGGCTTGCCGGAAGGAGGGAAAAAAGTGTCTGAGGTTAGAGTTAAAGATAATGAATCATTAGATAGCGCACTTCGCAGATTTAAGCGTCAGTGTGCAAAATCAGGAGTTATGTCAGAAATCAGAAAACGTGAGCATTATGAAAAACCAAGTGTAAAGCGTAAGAAGAAGTCTGAGGCGGCAAGAAAGAGAAAGTTCTAATTTTCTTATAACGTCCAAATTTATGATTTTGAGTATGAGAGAGCAATTTGTATTGCTCTCTCGCTTATTCTTATTTGATATTTTGCTGGTATAGCTCAGTTGGTAGAGCAGCTCATTCGTAATGAGCAGGCCGCGGGTTCGAGTCCCATTACCAGCTTTTAACAGCTTAGCGATTAAAAAACAAGCCGGGAGCTAATAAGCAAATGGCTTGTTTTTTTGTTTACTTGACAATGCGATTGTATAGCAGTATAATATTTATGTATTATTAAAAGAGAAAGGAAAACAGTGTTATGAATAAAAAAGAGCGAGTTTCCCTTTTAATTGAGCTTATGGATAGTGTATATCCCGAGGTTAAATGTTCACTTGATTATTCAAATCCATTGGAGATGCTTATTGCTACTCAGTTAAGTGCACAGTGTACAGATGTCCGGGTAAATATTGTTACAAAGGAACTATTTAAAAAATATAAAACAGTTGATGATTATGCCGAGGCTGACATAAACGAACTTCAGGAAATTATTAAATCGGCAGGATTTTATAAAAATAAATCAAAAAATATAATAGCTTGCTGTCAAAGATTAAGAGATGTTTATGGCGGCAAAGTCCCCGATACTATGGAGGATTTAACCTCGCTTGCAGGTACAGGCAGAAAAACTGCAAATCTTGTGTTAGGCGATATATTCGGCAAAAGTGCAGTAGTGGTTGATACACATTGTATACGTTTATCAAACAGAATTGGACTTACAAAAGAAACTGACCCCTATAAAATTGAAATGGAGCTAAAAAAGATAATACCACCACAAAAACAGTTACGATTATGTCATCAGTTTGTTTATCATGGCAGAGCGCTATGCACTGCACGCAGCCCAAAATGTGAGATGTGTCCAATTAAGAGCGCATGTAAAATGGTTGGTATAAAACATATTTAAGGAGAATTGTATTTTATGAGTAAAACCCTTATTCAAAAATATATAGAAGAAAACGGTTATTTTATTGCTACACCCGTTGGGACAAGTATGTGGCCTCTGTTACGTAACAGACGCGATACTGTGTATCTTGTAAAATATGACGGAAATTTAAAAAAATATGATATTCCCATATACATACGAACAACAGGCGAACAGGTAATGCACAGATGTATGGGCAAAGATATAAACGGATATATAATGTGCGGTGATAATCAGACAGTAAAAGAATACGGAGTTAAAGACGAGCAGATTATTGCAGTTGCACAGGGTGTATACCGAGATGAAAAATACATACCATGCACAAGTATATTTTATCGTTTTTATGTTAGGGTATGGTGTTTTAATTTAAGATTAAGAGCATATATGCTTCGCGCTTTAAGAAATACAAAATCGTGGAAAATTGTTAACGAAGAGGTTTGGGGTAAAAAGGAAGAGAAAAATGAGTAAGCAAGAATGGACAACTGTTATAAAGCCAAAAACAGGTGTATTTGATATAAATTTAAAGGAAGTATGGCAATATCGAGACCTTATACTTATGTTTTTAAAGCGCAATTTCACAAGCTCTTACAAACAAACAATATTGGGCCCGTTATGGTTTTTAATAACACCGCTTTTGACGTCGTCAATGTTTACTGTAGTATTTGGACAAATTGCAAAAATATCTACAGACGGTGTACCTCAATTTCTTTTTTACTTTGCAGGAAATACTGCATGGACATATTTTGCAACTTGTCTAAATGCAACTTCAGCCACGTTTACAGGTAATGCACATATATTCAGCAAGGTATATTATCCTCGTCTTGTGGCGCCTATTACGTCGGTTATATATGCATTATTGTCATTCTTTATACAATTATTGCTAATGATTGTACTTATGCTGTTCTTTGTGTATGGAAAAGGGGAAAGTGTATATCCAAATGTGTGGTTAATTAGTGTACCCTTGTTAGTTATTCAAATGGCACTTATGGGGATGGGGCTTGGCATAATAATATCTTCAATCACCACAAAATATAGAGACCTGTCCATTTTAGTTGGCTTTGGTGTTCAGCTTTGGATGTATGCAACACCTATTGTATATCCGTTATCTCAAGTTCCTGAATTTTTAAAGAACGTTATAACATTAAACCCTATGACACCTGTTATAAATAACTTCAGGTATGCATTTTTGGGTTGCGGAGTGTTGGAAATTTCAAGTTGGATATACAGTTGGATATTTACAGTAGTTGTTTTATTTGCAGGAATTTTAATTTTTTCTAAGGTCGAAAAGACTTTTATAGATACTGTTTAATTAAAAGGGGGTTGATGACGCTTATGATGGGCGAAACTGTTATAAAATTAGAAAATGTAAAAAAACAATATCGTCTTGGTGTTATCGGCGGCGGAACTCTTCAGGGAGATTTACAAAGCTTTTGGGCGCGCTTACGAAAAAAAGATGACCCCAATTCTACCATAGATTCAAAAATTTACAGTAAAAATGAAAAGTTTTATGCTCTTGACGGTATAAATTTAGAAGTCAAAAAAGGGGATACTTTAGGTCTTATTGGTACAAACGGAGCAGGGAAGTCGACAATGTTAAAGTTGCTCTCAAGAGTTACTGCACCAAGTGATGGGAAGATATATATAAACGGAAAAATTTCATCTATGCTCGAGGTGGGTACAGGTTTTCATGGGGAACTGACGGGCAGAGAAAACATATATATGAATGGTGCAATTCTTGGTATGAAACGCGCAGAAATTAGTAAAAAAATAGATGAAATTATTGAGTTTTCTGAGTGCGAAAAGTTTATAGATACACCTGTAAAACGATACTCTTCAGGAATGTTTGTTAAGCTTGCATTTTCAGTTGCGGCACATCTGGATAGTGATATTCTTCTTATGGATGAAGTTCTTGCAGTAGGAGACATGAAATTTCAGAAAAAATGTATAGATAAAATGCTTTCTATTGCAAAATCGGGAAGAACAATAATTTATGTAAGCCACAACATGTCTACAATACGTCAACTATGTAACAGATGCGCAGTTATGAAAAAAGGCAAAATTATTTATGACGGTGAGGTTGATAAAGCTATTGATTTATATCTTAACAGTGCGAAAATGAAAAAGGAAACACATATGGATTTTACTGATGCATATCGACCTAACTTCCTGACAGATAAAATCCGTTTTGAAAGTCTTGACGTACTTGATAAAGATAATCCTACATATTGTGATGGAGAAGTTGTAAAGGTTAAAATATGCTTTAATGCATTAAAGCATATAAACAAACTATCTTTAAGAATGATGATACATAATGAAGACCAAACACCTGTTGCAACAACGGGTTGCTATAACTTTATGGAGTGTAAAGAGGGAGAGATATACGAAAAGGAGTTTGTTTTTGATGTTTCATCACTGTCTAGCGGCGTTTACAAAATACTTATGGTTGCTTTTGAAACAGATGATATTGGAAGTGTAATAGATGCAGATGCTGTCTGGCCCGCACTTGTGTTCGAAAGAGAAAAAAACAGTACACTTAATTGGAAGGGCAGATTATTTGGTGATATCGAACTGAATGATATGCAACTTATAAAGTAACAGGAGGCATAAAATGATTAGCATAATAATTCCGTGCTATAACGAAGAAGAAGCAATACCTTTATTTATTGAAGAAATAAAAAAGACCGAAAAAGCGCTAAAAGAACGCTATAACGAAGAAGTTGAGTACATATTTGTTGATGATGGTTCTACTGACAACACCTCGCATGTTTTGAAGAAATATTCTGATACAATAAAATATATTATCTTATCAAGAAATTTTGGTAAAGAGGGTGCAATGTATGCAGGTCTTAAAGCTGCAAGAGGTGATTATGTTGCAGTTATGGATGTAGATTTACAAGATCCGCCTGAGCTTCTTTGCGATATGTATGAGTGTGTAAAAGACGGTGAATATGACTGTGTAGCAACAAGACGTTGTAATCGTAAAGGGGAGCCTAAAATAAGGTCATTTTTTGCAAGACAATTCTATAAACTTATAAATAAAATTTCCGAATGTGATGTTGTAGACGGTGCAAGAGACTATAGACTAATGTCAAGAAAAATGGTTAATGCAATTCTTTCTATGAAAGAGTATAACAGATTTTCCAAAGGTATATTTGGTTGGGTAGGCTTTAAGACAAAGTGGATTTCTTACGAAAATGTTGAACGTGTTGCTGGGGAGACGAAATGGTCTTTTTGGAAGCTTTTGATTTATTCTATTGAAGGAATAGTTGCATTCTCTACCATGCCGCTTTCCATTGCAGCATATATGGGTATGATTTTATGTATAATTGCTATGATAATGATATGTGTAATTATAGTAAAAACACTCGTTTTTGGCGACCCTGTTGCAGGTTATCCGTCGCTTGTGTGTATAATCTTTCTTTTAAGCGGTGTACAACTTTTCTGTGTGGGAATTTTAAGTGAATATATGTCTAAACTATACTTAGAGTCAAAGCAACGTCCTGTCTATATTATAAATGAAAGTAATATCGAATAATAAAAATGCCTTTCAATTTGAAAGGCATTTTTCATGGTAATTTACTCAGTAAATTCTTCTATTATTGCACAAATTCTAAATCCGCCGCCCTTGGTGGTAGTTATTGTAACAGTCTTTTCTTCTAAATCAGTAACAGGGAAACTGTTTGTAATGCAGTGTTTATCTTTAGCACCGCTGTCGTAGGTAGTCATTTCTCCAACTTGCTTGCCGTCAACAAATATGTTTGCGGGCACTGAGTAATCAATAACAGTCAGATAACTTACATATATTGCATCGGCAGATGTCTTAAAGTCAACAGTTAGACCACCTTGTCTTGCAAATGCAATTCCTTGCGGATATAATGGATAAGAATAGTAGTATTTTGGTGTTTCGTATTCTGTCCAACCCGCAAATCTATTACTTAACGAGGTCAAACTTTCCCAACCAACCGAATACTTTAGTCTTTCATCTGACATATAAATCATATTGTATTTTGCATTTACAATAGGAGAATCTAAATATGTCGATTTATTTTCTATTGGTTTTAGGAAAGTATCAATACCTTTTTCTTCAAAGGCTTTTATTAGAGTTTCTCCTATCAATGTATAGTATCTCGGTTTTGGCTTTGTAGTATATTCGCCGTCGGTTGTTTCATTAAAATATAATGAAATCCAGTCGAAAAACGATTCCTCACTATCGGAATTGGCGTACAATTCTTTCATACGTTCATACACATTTACTGTATGGGCACCGTAATAATTTGCAAGAGTCTCTTTTGTTTCAAAGCTTTTCTTCTATAGTGTGAATGCTTCGCCATTTTCGTCGGTAGGGTATGCAGTATGTAGCATAACAACACCGGGGACCTTTTCTGAGTTCATACATTGTCTTAACATTGATTCAACATATTGCTGATTGCTTGCATCTTTGCCCATATCAGCGGGAGTAAAATCAACTATAACAAGGTCGGGTTTTTCTTTTACAACATTATTATTAAATCTCATTGCGCCAAAATCAGATGATGTTTCAGCAATGCCGGCATTCATAATAATAACGTTTTTTTCTGGCATTTTTTCTTTAAAGTATTCATCTAATGCGTTAATCCATCTTGAATCATTAGCGGTGTATGTACTACCTATACAAACAACCTTAAAACTGTCTTTTAGGAAAGAAGCCATTCTCTTTGCAATTATAAGAGCTTGTTCTCTCGAGCAGTTATCAAGTGGCATAAACTCTTTTTTCTCGTTACCTAAAATCCACTCTTTTGATGCCATAAAGTAAACAGATTGTTCTGCCCATGATAAAATTTTTGAATGGTCTTTAAAATTTTGGGGCATATCGAATTCAAATTTGAATTTACTGTCAGTAGCAAGTGTCCACCCCGTAAGATTAACCTTTTTATATACTCTTGAAAGCATTGTTGCAGCTTGCTCTCTGGTTAAGTTTGCATCGGGCTCAAATGTTGTAGCAGATGTGCCTGAAGTAACGCCAAGATTTAGAGCCTTTAAAACTTCTTCATCAGTTGTGTCAGTAAACGGATTTTCTGCAGGTACTGCAGTATTACCTGTAACAACTTCATAAATCTTTACTGCAAGAGCTGCCTGTTCTGCTCTTGTGATTTTATGTGTTAAATCTCTGCCTTCAAGACATTTGGGGAATAAACCTAATTCCTTTGCATCTGTAAGGTCTTTAACTGCCCAGTCGCTTGCTCTTGACCAGTCGCTTGCTGCACTTACAATACCTATTGATGACAAAATCATAACTATTGCAAGCAATGATGAAATAATTTTTTTCTCTCCTTTTGTTTATAAAATGTATGTGTATATTATATTGCTTTTTGATTATATTGTCAATTTATTTTAACGATTTAAAGAATAATTTAGTATATATAACCAATAATTGCGAA
>JAZNPJ010000020.1:0-4457 GCA_045589635.1 Clostridia bacterium | reverse complement strand
AAAACTCAAAGGGAAAATATTCAAGATTTATAAAAAGATTTTCAGAGCTTGCAAATAAATAAGGGAATGAATAAGAACAGGGCTCAATTCCCTGTTCTTTTTGTGTATTATAAAATTACTGAAGATATGTTGTCAGTAATGATGCAAACGGTTTTTCTCTGCCATTTTTGTCAACTGTTTCGTCTGCAAAATCAAACATCGGAGTGAGAACACCATCTATAACACGATATCCACTCAGCTTGCAAAGGGGCAAATTAATAGTACGATAAAGCAGTTGAGCCATTTCGACTCTTGAAATTTCCCTGTTAGCTCCTACACCCATATCCTTGGTATGCATTATCTTGTATTCATGTGCTATTTTCAACCACGGTTCATACCAATTATCGCCTTCTTCTGTAATTAAAACATTATAACCCGCGGCAGATAAGCATATTTTTATAGCTTCTGCAATTGTTATGCATTTATCAGGATCAAATGTGCCATCTTCATATCCATTCACAAGTTTCAACTCTTTGCAATGATTTATATAATTTATAGCCCAATGGTTATTATCAACATCAGAAAAAACATTCTGGATTTCCTCTGTCTTTTCTGTTTCACTGCCACCGGTTACAATGGAAATTATCTTGGTAAACTCCGCTCGGGACAAAAAGCTCGTAGGTTTAAATGTGCCATCTTCATATCCTGACAGAACTTTTAACTCGGTCAATGCCATCACTGACTCATCATTGCAATCATAATATGCAAAGACTGAATTCGAAAATATGATTACAGATAATAACAATATTGTTGAGATTATTTTTCTACTAAGTTTAAGCATTTTTTGTTACTCCTTTTTTATTTTGTATTTGCACTTTCTGATTTGCTAAACAAAAAAACAAATCACCTCTTTCGTCATTATAATTTTACAAATTAAAAAAGTGCGCCAACCGGAGCTGACGCACAAAAAACGCAAACTCCGATAGTCGCCAAACCAATTCTATGCATACTGAGTTAAACATACATACCCGCATAAAAGGAATTTGCATTTTTATCAAATTCGCTAAAACGAGTATGTCCAAAAAAGGTATAATTATTCCGCAAATAAAAATAACCCATTAAGCATATTGAATTAGTTTGGCAAGGTTATTCTACCATAAAATCTTTTTATTGTCAATGTTTTTTGTAAATGGTTAAGATTTTATAAGTCAGGATATATTAGCATATGAGCAGAAAACATTCTATTTGTATTGACATTGCACATATTATGTGGTACAATGAATATACTAAAAGTAAGGAGGTTTTTATATGTCAACAGTAAATATGAGCATTCGTATGGATACAGAACTTAAAAAACAAGCGGAATCTATGCTTTCTGATATGGGTCTGAATATGACAACAGCAATGAATATGTTTTTAAGACAAGTTGTTCGTCAGGGAAGAATTCCTTTTGAAATTGCAACTGACATTCCTAACAAAGAAACTCTCGCTGCGATGAAAGAAATGGACGATATACTAAGCGGAAAAATTATTACAAAAAAATATTCAAACACAGATGAACTTTTTGAGGATTTGAATTCATGAAGTATCAAATAGAACTATCATCCCGTTTTAAAAAAGACTATAAACTTATACAAAAAAGAGGTTACGATATGTCCTTGCTTAAAGAGATTGTAGATATTCTTGCGAGCGGAGAACAACTGCCACAAAAATATTGCGACCATTCGTTATCGGGAGATTACAATAGATATCGGGAATGTCATATTCAATCCGACTGGCTTTTAATATATCGTATTGAAAAGGATTTGCTTGTGCTTGGCTTAACCCGAACAGGAAGCCATAGCGATTTGTTTTAAATCGAAAAAGAGGCTTAGCGCCTCTTTTTCATTTCTTCATATATATCTTCCCATGTCATATCATTATGCACAAGCATAACACTAAGATGATACATAAGGTCTGCAACCTCATACTTAATTTCGTCCTTGTCGCGGTTTTTACCTGCTATGACTACTTCGGCGGCCTCTTCGCCTACCTTTTTTAGGATTTTATCATCACCTTTTTCGAAGAGATAGTTTGTGTAGCTACCTGCTTGCGGGTCTTTTTTTCTGTCTATTATGGTTTGTTGTTCTTCCTTTACTATGTAGGATAAATCCTCGGTTAAGTCTATTTCTTCACCGTTTTCTATTTCGCGGTAGAAACAAGTTCTCTTTCCTGTGTGGCACGCGGGTCCCTCAGGAATAGCCTTTATCAAAAGACAGTCCTCATCACAATCGACAAGAATTTTTGTAACGTTTAAATAATTTCCCGAAGTTGCACCCTTAACCCATACTTCTTGTCTGCTTCTTGACCAGAACGTTGCTTTTTTTGTCTTTATTGTCATATCAAGAGTTTCCTGGTTCATATATGCAACCATTAAGACCTCGCCCGTTTTTTCGTGTTGTACAACTGCACTCACAAGGCCCTTTTCATCAAATTTTATATTCATTTTATGTATTCTCCTTTACTTGATTATGTGTCATCCTGAACGAACGTGAAGCATCTCTTGTGAAATTCCTCTTTTGCAGGAGGGCTCCCCTACAGGAATGACATTTTTATGCTGCAGATGCTTATTTCATTTTTATACAGTTTATATTCTTTGCTACATATTCCACACCCGAAATTACGGTGAATATTATACTTATCCATATACATATTGCTGATATTATAACACCCGTAGAGTGTGGAATAAATACAATATTTGTAATAAGCATTGTGATTATAATTGCAACCATTTGCGATACTGTTTTAAACTTACCCCAGAATGATGCGGCAATTACTGTTCCACCACTTGCGGCACTAAGACGAATTCCCGAAACTGCAAACTCTCTTACAAGAATTATTAAAATTGCCCACGAGCTTATTATTCCCTGCTCCATAAACACCAAAAATGCGGCTGTTGTGAGCATTTTATCTGCTAACGGGTCCATAAACTTTCCAAAATCGGTTATCTGATTGTATTTTCTGGCAATTTGTCCGTCAAGCGTATCGGTAATTGATGCAATTATGAACACCGCTAGCGCCACAAAATGCATTGCAGCAGAATCCATAAGCGCAAAAATCATAAATATAGGAACAAAAATTATTCTTAATATTGTTAGTTTATTGGCTGTATTCATATTAAACTTCCTTTCCCGTAACATCGTATTCATCGGCATTTAGTATCTCAACAGTAATAAAATCACCTGCTTCGACCTCATTTTCCGTTGCAAAGTATACAAGAGAGTCAACCTCTATACTATCTCCCTGACTTCTTCCGTAGAATAGATAATTCTCCTCGTTATAGCCCTCAACAAGCACCTCTGTTTTTGTGCCTATTTTCTTTTTGTTAAGCTCAAATGAAATCCCCTGCTGAATTTTCATAAGCTTATCAAGACGTTGTTGCTTGACCTTATCCTTAATCTGCCCGTCAAAGTTTGCTGCTGCAGTGTCCTCCTCCTGTGAGTATGCAAAGACACCCATTCTGTCAAACTTTACTTCCTTAACAAAGTCGCAAAGCTCATTAAACTGCTCGTCGCTCTCACCCGGAAATCCTACAATTATAGATGTTCTTATAACCGCATTGGGCATTTTGGAGCGGATATAGTTTATTTTTTCTAACATCTCTGACTTGTTGGTTCTTCTTGCCATTCTTCTTAAGATTTCATCATTTGCATGCTGAATTGGCATATCTATATACTTGCAGATTTTATCGTACTTTGCCATAGTATCAATAAGCTCTTTTGTTATTGCCTCGGCATAGTAATAATGCACTCTTATCCAGTGTATGCTATCTATTTTTACAAGCTCCTCGAGCAGCTCATCAAGACAGTACTTTCCGTATAAATCTATTCCGTATCTTGTAGTATCCTGAGCAATAAGAATAATTTCCTTTACACCGTTTTTGGCAAGTGCCTTTGCCTCTTCTACAATGCTTTCCTTTGTTCGGCTTCTGTATTTACCTCTTATTTTGGGAATTGCACAATAAGTACAATTATTATCGCAACCGTCCGAAATTTTTAAATATGCACTATAAGACGGTGTTGTAAGAATTCTTGGCAGATTATCGTCAGGGGTTCTGTCCTTATTTCCGCAAATTACTGGTTTTTTACCGTCAAATGCATCTTTTATTACTTTGCAGATACTGTCAAAATCCCCCGTACCTATAATTGCATCTACCTCGGGAAGCTCTTTTAATATTTCGTCCGAATATCTTTCACTAAGACAGCCCGTTGCAATTAAAAGCTTACACCTGTCTTCTTTATACTCTGCCATTTCCAATATTGCATTTATTGACTCCTGCTTTGCCGACTCAATAAATCCGCAGGTGTTTACAATTATTATATCCGCATCGGCGGGGTCTTCTACAATAGCGTACCCGTCCTCAGAGAGTAATCCCAGCATAATTTCCGCGTCGGTCTGATTTTTTGCACAGCCAAAGTCGGATCGTAGCCATGTCGTTC
>JAZNPJ010000019.1:0-6292 GCA_045589635.1 Clostridia bacterium | reverse complement strand
GTTGCCAAAAATCTCGGCACTTTTAATAACGGCATTTATTGCACTTTCGCATGGCTTTGTTGTTGCTGCATTATCAAGATAAAGTATTTTATTCTCCATCAGTTATCACCACTATACCCATTCCTTTTTTTACTGTAATTTTTAGAGTGTTATCTAAAATTACATTACTGTTTCCTCTGCACTTGCCAAAATACAGAGTTTCGTTACAGAGCGGATACATAAGTCCCTCTGTTGTTATTCCCTCCAAATCACCCTTTATAGGTAATATAGAAAGCGTTTTGCCTTTTTTGTTTTCTATTTTTAAAACATCTTTTAAAATATAAATTTCATTCTTTTCGTCTGCTATTACTGCACTCTTACACCTTGAGAGCATAAGAATATTATTTATTGTATGGTCAAGCCTTGTTGATGTCATACATAGGAGCAAAATATCGTCAAAGCCTTTTTCTATGGCATAGTCAAGACATAACTCACCGTCTGTAAAATCCTTTTTTGACGGATATTTTATAGTTTTAACATCATTATCAAACTCTTTGATACTGTCTAAATCGCCTATAAGAACATCTATCTTAACACCCATGCGCTTTGCTATATTATAACCACCGTCAGCACATATAATATAATCATCATTTTTAATTTTTAAGCGAATAGCATCAATATCGGATATATTTCCGCTGCCTATAATTACCGCCCTCATTATTACCTTGTAAGCTCCTTGACTGATTTTGTGATATTATCATTAAAGACAGCTGACCCTGCAACTATAATATTTGCACCCATTTCTATTACGTGGTCAATATTTTTTGCATTTACACCGCCGTCCACCTGAATATTATAGTTATCTCCGACAATACTTCTTAGTTCTTTTATTTTATAACTTACATCATCTATGTATTTTTGTCCGCCATAACCCGGAAAAACACTCATACAAAGTATCATATCAACATCATTTATATACTTTTCTATTTTAGAAACAGGTGTATCGGGATTGATTGCTATTGCGGCTTTTTTTCCGCACTCTTTAATCATATCAATACATTTTTCTACGCAGTCTGTAGCCTCAATATGTATTGTAATTCCATCTGCACCTGATTGCGCAAACTCCTTTATATATCTTTCGGGTTTATCTATCATAAGATGTACATCAAAGAACATATCTGTATATTTTCTGATAGATTCTATTACAGGCATTGCAAAGCTTATATTGGGCACAAAATGTCCGTCCATAACATCTATATGGAGCCATTTTACACCTGCATCCTCCAATTCCTTAAGTTGTTTTGCTAATATACCAAAATCTGCTGAGAGCATTGACGGTGCTAAAATCATAATTTTATTTTTCCTTTCTCTACCATTGCTTAATGCTTTTTAACTGTGTATAAAGCTGTGTGTAGCTTTCATATCTCGACTCGGATAACTCACCTGTATTTATGAGCTCTTTAACTGCACAGTCAGGCTCATTTATATGCGAACAACCCCTGAATCTGCACTGTGATTTTACATCTTCCATTTCGGGGAAAAAGTTTGATAACTCGTCAGCCTTTATATCCTCCACCTCTAATGAGCCAAAGCCGGGAGTATCTAACACATATGAGTTATCCCCTATTTCAAACAATTCAATGTGCCTTGTTGTGTGTTTGCCCCTTTGAATTTTTTCGCTTACGCTCCCCGTCTGGAGTGAAGAGTCAGTTATTAAGCTTAACAAGCTTGACTTACCCACTCCGCTAAGACCTGCAAATGCAGTTACTTTGTTTTGTAGGTATGGCATAAGTATTTCGAGGGAATTTATTTCCTCTATGCTTGTCTCTATAACCTTATAGCCGATATCGGTATATATTTTTACAATATCATCACGCTTTGCAAGGTCGGTTTTATTTATGCATATAATTGGTTCAATTTCGTTTTTATGCGCATTTATGAGCATTTTATCTATTAAAAACAAGTTAGGCTCAGGCGAGGTTGCGGCCACAACAATAACAATGGCATCTATATTGGCAACACTCGGTCTTACAAGACAGTTGGTGCGCTCTTCTATTTTTGTGATTGAGCCTTTATTGTTTTTAACATCAATTTCTACTCTGTCGCCTATTGTGGGAGTAATTTTTTCTTTACGAAATACACCTCTTGCTTTACACTCGTAAAGATTTCCATCCTCCGCCTTAACGTAATAAAAACCACCTATTCCTTTTACAATAATTCCTTTAATCAAAATTCAATGTCCTCTGTGCTGCAAGCGAGCCATCTATTATAGCCTGAACGCTTACTGAACCTGTTCCTTCTATTTCTACCGAAACGTACCCTTCCGACTTACTATGCTCATCAGAATGTACCACCTGTCCGTTTGCAGTTATTTCTATTCTTACTCTATCTCCCGAGCTTTCAGGAATTTTTACAGTAAATGTTTTTGTCTTTTTAGGTGTGTCATCACCGCTTGGACTTTGAACACCCTGATTATTCTGTGTCGGTTCGGGAGTTACCTCCTCGTGCTCCTGCTGAGGTCCGCTCGAAACAATAATGCTTATGCTCGAATCTGAATTTACTGTTGACGGATACTCGGGGCTTTGTGCAATAACCAAATCCACAAGCGAATCAGACGCTCTCTTTGTAACAGAGCCAACACTAAGACCTGCCGCCTCTATTGCATTTATTGCGTCCTGACGTCCCATTCCCACAACATTTGGAACAGGTACTTTTGTTGTAAGTGCAGGAGGCTCGGTTACTCTTTCGCCAATACCCTGACTTACGTGAAGTGTTACAATATCATCTGCGTTAAGTTTTGTACCCTTTATTGGCAGTTGTCTTATTACTCTGCCCTCTTCGACATCATCGGACGCTTCTTCTACAACAACATAGTTTAAACCTGCACCAAGAATTTTTGTAATTGCCTCGTTAAATTCCTTACCCTCTACATCAGGAACTGCTATATTACCGCCCGAAGCACCAATAGATACAATAAGCTTTACTCTCTCACCCTTGCTGACAACTGTGTCGGGCTCAGGGTCTTGTGTTACAACTCTGCCTTCTTCGACGTCATCGGATATTGTGTATTCTATTTCCTCGTTCATTCTGAGATTTGATTTTTCGAGTTCAATCTGTGCCTCTTCAATAGTCATATTTGTTAAATCGGGTACACTTGAACCTTTTATTCCTTTTATAAGATTGTATCCGCCCCAGATAAGAAGAAAAATAGCCAATATGGTTGCAAATGCAAGAACTGTTGCAAGTCTGTCCTCTTTTTTCTGCTTTGCACTCTTTTTAACCCTCTGCTTGCGCTTCTTTTCTTTTTTGGGTTCTTCTTCATCAACACCAAAATCATCTTCTCTTACATTGATGTCCTTAGTATCAATATCCGGATATATTAAAGAATCAATATCCTCACCCTCCATTGACGGAAGTGGCTCTTCTGCAAGAACTGCATGCACATCATCAATCAATTCCTGAACACTTGCGTATCTGTTGCTTGGATCTTTTTTGATTGCTTTCATTGTTACATATGCAAGTGATGGAGGTATATCCATATTTGAACATCTTACATTAACGGGTTCTTTTTCAAGATGCATAAGGGCAACTGAAACTGGTGTTTCGCCCGTAAATGGAACTTTACCTGTAAGCATTTCGTAAAGAACAATACCTAACGAATATATATCACTTCTTGCATCTGTGTGTCCGCCCCTTGCCTGCTCAGGAGAAATATAATGTACTGAACCGAGCGCAGTTTTACCAACTATTGTTGTGTCGCTTGTTGCAGCTCTGGCAATACCAAAGTCTGTTACCTTAAGCGTTCTGTCCTTTGTCATTATAATGTTTTGCGGTTTTACATCACGGTGTACAATACCGCTTGCATGTGCAACACCTATACCCTGTGCCATCTGCAATATAAAATCGCAAGCTTCCTGCCATTCTAAGACACCTGTCTTCTTTATGTATTCCTTTAAGGTAATACCATCGACAAGCTCCATAACCATATAGCTTACACCGTCATCTTCGCCAACATCATATACTGACACAACATTGTTGTGTACAAGAGCAGCTGCTGCTTGTGCCTCTTTTATAAAGTTTGCAGTAATGTTCTCTTCTTTTTCGAGAGCCTCATTAAGAATTTTTATTGCAACAAGTCTGTTTAAAAGTGTATCCTTAGCCTTAAAAACACTTGCCATTCCGCCGCTGCCAATTTTTTCTAAAATATTATATCTATCACTAAGTGTGCTTCCCACTATATTATCTATATTCATATTATTTACACTCCTCACCAAATACTACTATCGAAATATTGTCTTTTCCGCCGCGCTCATTAGCTAAATCTACAAGTTGCTGTGCTGTTTTTTGTATGTCCTTACTGTTTTTTACGTACTCTAAAATTTCATTATCGTCAACAAGATTGGTCAGTCCGTCGCTGCATATAAAGACAATTCCACCCTTATAATCGTTTATTGAAATATCAACCTTAATATAATCTTCAACACCTATCGCACGTGTTATATAATTCTTTTTGGGGTGATTTTTTGCTTCTTCAGGAGTTATTTCCCCGCGTGATAAAAGCTCCTGCACATACGAGTGGTCCTTTGTTATCTGTTCAATTTTATTTCCCTTTATGAGGTATACTCTTGAATCTCCGACCTGAGCAGTAATAAGCTTCTTTTTATAAATCATAGCAAATGATACCGTAGTACCCATTCCCATAACCTTGTAGTGCTCCTTGGAATAATTATATATTATTCCGTTTGCAGCAATGACTGCCTTACGAATCTCTTCGCTTGCCTCTACATAGTCAAGCTTTTGTCCGAGTTTATTTACAAGGTGATTTTGCATAATATCCACAAGCATACTGCTTGCAACCTCACCCGCAGCATGACCGCCCATACCATCTGCTACTATTCCGTAAGGGAAAAGTGGACTGTCATTATAGTAACAGCTGTCTTCGTTGAGCTTTCTTACTCTGCCGATATCTGTAACCGTTGCATAATTCATATAGCCTTTTTTACCCCTTTCTTAATGTTTTTTTTCTTAACTGACCGCAAGACGCGCTTATGTCTGAACCCAATTCACGCCTTATTGTAGCATTTATGCCTTGCTTGGTTAATAGTTTTAAAAATTTATTTATATCACTCTGGCTTCCTTTTTCAAAGCCGCTTTCTTCTACCTTATTTACGGGAATAAGATTTATATGCGCGCCTAATGGTGCAATAAGCTCTGCAAGCTCATATGCGTCCTCTTCGCTGTCATTTACCCCGTGTATAAGGGAATATTCAAAGCTAATACGTCTTTTTGTCTTTTTAAAATAAATTTCGCACGCGTCAATAAGCTCATTTATTTTATGCGCGTGATTTACTGGCATTATTTTATCTCTTATCCTGTCATTTGGTGCATGAAGTGATATTGCTAAGTTTACGGGTAACCCTTCATCTGCTAATTTTAAAATTCCCCCAACAAGTCCGCAGGTGGAAAGTGTTATATGACGATACCCGATATTTAGCCCTTTTTCGTTGTTTACATTATGTAAAAATGTAATTACGTTGCTATAATTATCCATAGGCTCGCCTATGCCCATTATAACAACATTGCTTATTCTTTCTCCTAAGTCCTTTTGTGCAAAAATTATCTGGTTTAAAATCTCTCCGGCACTAAGGTTTCTATAAAGTCCGCCGATTGTTGAGGCACAGAATTTACAACCCATTCTGCAGCCAACCTGACTTGATATACATATTGTTATTCCATGATGATAGCGCATAACAACACTTTCTATGCAGTTACCGTCATCAAGCTCAAAAAGATATTTTACTGTACCGTCTATTTTGGAAACAAGCTTTTGTTGTATCTTCATAGTTGAAACAAAGCTTATTTCTTTTAGCTTTTTCTTTGTTTCGTTACTGATATTTGTCATTTCATCATACGAAGTAACACCCTTTAAAAGCCACGAGAATATCTGCTCGGCACGAAATTTCTTTTCGCCTATGGATAGCAAAAAGTCTATAAGCTCATCATATTCAAGATTTTTTAAATCAATTAGTTCCTTTTCATTTTGCATATATAAAAACCGTCCGTACCATCTATATTGGGGTAGTATGTTTTTTCATACAGCCTTTCAAATTCTTTGTTATTATCTAAAAATGCGCATGTTATGGCTTCATTTTCTTCTCTTTCTATACTGCAGGTTGAGTACACTAATACACCGCCATGCTTTACATACCTTGCACCGTTATTTAAAATAGCACTCTGTACTTCGTAAAAGCTATCATTTTCTTTTCTGTTAAACTTTATATCGGGTTTTCTTCGGATTATACCCGTACCTGAG
>JAZNPJ010000018.1:0-3697 GCA_045589635.1 Clostridia bacterium | reverse complement strand
ATTCCGCCGCCATACGTCGGCACAAATATCAATTAAAACTCTCTTATCTGTATGGCCAGGAATGATAAGAGATTTTTCGCCCATGTGCGTTTCTGAGCAAATGCGAAGAAAATTTTGCACGGGCAATTAAATCCGTCGGAGGCGATAATGTGAAAAGAACTTTCACGTTATATCCTCTTACAATCCTATACTTTTCTTAAATTCTACAATCTGTTTTCCCATATCCATATTGGTATTTTCCACCTCATCGGATATGTTCTTTATTAAATCACGTCTTTTAAATATTGCCCTTATTGCGCGATGAATACGACAAAAGAAAGTTAACCATCTGTACTTTTTGAGTATAGGGTACCTAAATACCATTTGCTCGTACGGAGTTGATAATATTTCAAGATATTTTTTAATTTTCGCAATATTCTTAGACGTTGTAACACCTGCATTTTGGGCAACCTCAGTTGCTGTTGTCATTTCATGCGTTCCTACCCAACCGCTCTTTGTAACATAGACTGCCATTTGCTTTATGATATCACTTACATTATCTTTACCCTCAAACCAATATGCACATAATTCCATTGCATTTTGGTTAAATTCGTATAATTTACATTTGTTAAGTATTCCGTTTAACTTTTCTGTATTTATTTTGTCCTTATAGTGTCTCCAAATTATCCACTGGTCAAAAAATGCACGTATACCTATACCGCTAAATTTCATATGCTTTGCCATATGTGCAAGATTATATGCATAAAAATCCTCCATAGACAGCTCCATACAATGGCTCGTACCCTCTTTTTTTAAGAGTCTGTCGGTCATTTTATTACATTCTTCCTGCCACGGATAATTATTTTGTATTAAAACACGGTGCAATTCTGCCATAACAAAATTATCTATAATATACTCGTCATGGTCATCATTTTCATCACTGTATGCTAAAATCTCATACCCCAAACCAAGCATTATCTCTTTTGCTTTTTGAGGTGTTTCTTTTCCAATATATATATCAAAATCAGAGGATTGACGCATATCCTCGCTTGGATATAACTTCGCAAGTTCTCTGCCCTTTAGTACAAGATAGTCTATATTTGCCTCATTAAATGCTTCCTCAAGCTCCTCGAGGTAGTATTGTTGTTTTGCCTGCACCATAAGGAGTTGGTTATACAGTACTTCGAGTTCTTCCCTCTTTTTTTGTGAAAGCTTGTCCTTTATGGTTAAATATGTAATGTTTTCAACCTTATGAAATTTGCAAAACTCTATAAATTCATCTTCATTAAAACCGGTTGGCAACTCAGGTACATCACCACCAATTATAGCACAACTCAAAAGACTCGTCAAATAGTTTGTGTACAGTTCTAAATTCATTTATTCCTCCATGATTTTTATATACAGTTCATAATAATCATTAAATCTTTTTTTAGCGTCATATAACCTGTGTGCCCTTCTTATGCAAGCATCACTTTTATCATTACCATTTTTTAAAGCTTTTATTGCCTCATACACCGCATGCATATTTCTTTTTTCTACGACCATACCTGTTTCTTCATCTAAGGCCTCAGGGCTTCCGCCTGTGTTAAAAGTAATAATCGGTGTACCGCAAGCCAAAGATTCAAGGTTAACTGTTGGGAACGTATCCTCTAACGTTGTATTAACATAAACGTCTGCCATTGTAAAAAGCTCTGCCATTTCAAATCTATCTTTTGTTCTTGGTAAGCCAATGATGTTTTTTGGTAGGTTTTGCATTTCTTTTTCAGTTAATCCAACAAGCACTATAGAACAGTTGTTATCTATTATTTTACTTAGTTCCATAAAATATTGTAATTTCCCCTTTGGCACACCCAATATAACTGTCTTATTCTCTAAATTATATCTCTTTCTAAAATCACTCGTACGTGGTATAAATACATCTAAATCTATGCCATTATATATAACCTCGACAGGAAATTTTGAAAGATACGATTCTTTCGTGAGATTTGCCAACCATTGGCTTGGTGTAACTATTGTTAAGTTGTCAAGCGATGTGAACAGTTGTTTTTTATTGTTATATAATCTGTTAGAATTATCAAAAAACCAACTGTATTTTTTTGCTTGTATGCAATTTTGGCAGCTTGTTTTCCATTTATCACATTCTAATCTGTCAAAGTGCATGCAATACCCTGTAAATGCCCAGCAGTCATGGAATGTCCATACAACCTTTGCCCGTGTTTTCTTTAAATATCTAAAAAATATCGAAAGGTTTAAATCGTGCCCGTGAATATTATGTAAATGCACAATATCAGGGGTTATTTTATTTAAAATTCGAATAAGTCTATAAGTTGAAATAAGTGAGTTGAATCCATAATTGCCCAAAACTTTTGCCAACAATGCATTCACTTTAACGAGAAAAGGATTTGAGTATTTAATACCCAAATCATAATCATAATTGCCACTCGTATACAATATATAGTTTTCAATATTATGCGAGGTAAGCATTTTGCTTATTTCCATTGTGATACCGCCTGTTGAGCCGACACCACAAACCGCATTTAACTGAACTATTTTCATACCAAATACCTTCTATAAGGTTGTTATTTAAACAACTCTTCCAATTCGTTTATTCTTGTCTTTACAGTAAAGTCTTTCGCTCTTTCTCCGGCTTTTTTAGCATAGTATTGCCTTAACTCATTGTTTTGTACAAGTTCTTTTAAACCATCAAATAATGCTTCATCATTATTTTCTACAACAAGACCATACTCGCTGTCGCCTAAAATTTCTCTCATTCCTGCACAATCTGTAACGAGTATAGGTTTTCCCAAAATAACTGATTCACTAACAACTGTACTATACCCCTCTGCACGCGAGGGATACACCAAAAGGTCTGCACTTTGCATATATTTATATGGGTTATCACTAAATCCCACAAGTTTAACCCTGTCTTTTAGCGAATTATCATTGATATATTTTTGAAGATTCTCTCTCTCTATTCCCTCGCCTACAATAATAAGCTCACAATCTTCCCCTAAGTCAATTATTTTCTTAAATGCAACTAAAAGTCTGTCGAAACCTTTTTGTGCGGTAAGACGACCAACTGACAGAATCCTGAATTTGGTGGATTTTTCAACTGTTTCTTTTGCTTTTTCCCGTACTTTACTGTCATCTAATACATTATGCTTTACAACTAAATTTTTATCTATTCCAAATCTTTTTGTAAAGGCATTTTTTGCACTTTCAGATACACATACAATTTTATCAAACCTTTTATAACATTCGATATGCTCCTTAAAGTTTTTGTAGACTTTTTCCAAACCGAATGTGTTATATAAATCAATATGTACCCAAGCAATCTTTTTTGATTTATTATTCTTTGACGCACCTATAATTTTGGTGGGAACACCCTCCAAAAAGGCTATTTCAATATCATATTTATTGCCTATAAAAATACTGTGCGTGATACTTGGCGGTATAACAAAACTTATAAGATACGAAAAAATTCTTTGCAAAAAACCTTTTTTTAAAGATACAATACTTTTGTATTTTACATCACTATTTAATTTTTTTTTCATAACTCCTTTGTCGGTTACAGTTTGAAGTGTTATTTCGTATTTTGATTTATCTATGTTGTTTACCGTATCTACAAGTATCTTCTCGGCACCGCCGCCATCAAGTGTGTTTATTAAAAATAATATTTTCTTCACTTTAAATATCACTCAATTCATCAGTAATATAT
>JAZNPJ010000017.1:0-4632 GCA_045589635.1 Clostridia bacterium | reverse complement strand
CACGAAGCCTCCTGCTCTAAGGGACTAAGAAGTGCCTCCTCGCGGCGTGTACCTGATTTTATAATATCAATGGCAGGGAATATACGTTTTTCCTGTAAATTTCTGTCAAGGCGGATTTCCATATTGCCTGTGCCTTTAAATTCTTCGAATATAACGTCGTCCATTCTGCTGCCTGTTTCAACAAGCGCGGTTGCTATAATTGTAAGACTTCCGCCCTCACGTATGTTTCGTGCTGCACCAAAGAATTTTTTGGGTGCATAGAGTGCGTCGGGGTCCAATCCTCCCGAAAGAGTTCTGCCTGTTGGTGAAACAGTAAGATTATATGCCCTTGCAAGACGTGTTATTGAATCCATCAACACAACAACATCTTTTTTCTGCTCAACGAGTCTTTGCGCACGTTCTAATACCATATGTGCAATCTTGCAATGATTTTCAGGAAGCTGGTCAAAGGTTGAAGAAACAACATCAGCACCCTCTATTGATTCGCGAATATCTGTAACCTCTTCGGGACGCTCGTCAATTAAAAGAATAATTAACTCAATTTCGGGGAAGTTTTTAGAAATTGATTTTGCAATATCCTTTATAAGAGTGGTCTTTCCTGCCTTTGGCGGAGAAACTATCATACCTCTCTGACCCTTGCCTATAGGTGTAACAAGGTCTATGATTTTTGATGAAACCATATCATTTTGGACACTTAGCTCCAATTTCTCGGTTGGATATATCGGTGTTAAATACTCAAATGATTTACGCTTCAGTGCAACATCTATGGGGTCGTCATTTATTTCTTTTATAAATAATAAAGGCGAGAATTTGTCGCTGTCCTGTGATGGACGGCTGTCGCCTTTTATTTTATCGCCCGTTTTTAAATGAAAACGTTGTATTTGTGTGGGTGATACATATATATCGCCCTTTGAGGGGCCGTAATTTTCTACACGTAAAAATCCAAAACCATCCTGCATAACGTCTAATATTCCGCATACGCTTACTGCATCGGCAGGACGTTCGCGCTTTTTTTGTTTTGTATTCTGAGCCTGGAGTTTTTTCTCTTCGTCTATTTTAATTCTCTCCTCGCGAATAGAAGCTATAATCTCTTCTTTTTTTAGATTATACACTTTTTCTATGCCGAGTCCCTGTGCAATTTGTTTTAATTCCTCTTTGGTCTTTCTTTCTAATGCTACGCCATCCTGCATTTATAGATACCTCATTTCATTATTGATTTTTAGTGTGGATAATAAGATTAAAAATAAAAAATAAACTTAATTAAATTTGAATATAAAAGTTAAAGATAATATAAACGATTATAACATATTCTGGTGTAAAAATCAAGTACATAATTTTTTAAAAAACTATTGAAATAAAGAATTGTGTATGGTATAATTTAACAAACAGATAATTATACATAAAAAGGAGAATGAAGATGATTAAGTATGTAGGACACGAATCTCAGCTTTATGGAGTTGAAGAACACAGACTTTGCGGCGGCAAAGGAGACGGTATGAGACTGTTTGAGGTGAATAACGGAAGAGGCATTATGTTTACTATAAATGCAGACAGATGCGGAGATATGGCAAGACTTTATTATAACGGTAAAAATCTCGGCTTTTTTGCACCTTGCGGATATGTTTCGCCAAAATACTACGATAAAGACGGACTGGGCTTTTTAAAATCCTTTACAGCTGGATTTTTTACCACATGCGGACTTACAAATGTAGGAGGTCCCTGTGTTGATGAGGGTGAGGAATTACCTCAACATGGAACAATCGCAAATACTCCTGCAGAGAATGTAAATCATTGGGTAGACGATGAGGGTATTCATGTAAAATTAACTGTAAGAGACGCATGGCTTTTCGGACCAAAGCTTATACTTACAAGAGAATATGTCTGCCCGTTGGATAAAGACGAAATTATTGTTAAGGACAGTGTTAAAAATATAGGCGATGTTGAATCACCATACACAATTTTGTATCACATCAATATTGGCTATCCTCTGCTTAGTGAAAACTCAAAGGTTACATTGAATTATAAAGATGTCTCATGCACAACCGAACATGCTAAGAATGCAATAGACAATGCGCTTATAATGGAAAAGCCACAGGCTGGTTTTGATGAGCAATGCTATTTTTATGATTTAACAGAGGGTATGGCAAAGGTATATAACCCTGATATAAATACCTCGCTTTCCATAAACTACAGTTTAGACGAAATGCCATGCTTTACAGAATGGAAGATGATGGGTGAGGGACAATATGTACTTGGTCTTGAACCCGGAAACTGTAATCCAAAGGGAAGAAAGTACCTAAGAGAAATCGGATTGTTGCAGTTCTTGCAACCAGGAGAGGAAAAAACTCAGACAATCACAATCAGACTGTCAGATAAAGAATAATTATTGCAACTCCCTTTATTGGGAGTTGTTTTTTTTGTGGGCTTTGATACGAATTCTTAAAGTAACCTTAACATAAATTTAATTGACAAATATTTCTATAGCATATATAATATATGTTATAATGGAAATAATACGTATTGGAGAAAGGACGGTTTTAATGCCTAAAAAGAAACAAGATTACGGAAACGATAGTATTACAAGTTTAAAGGGCGCAGAGCGTGTAAGATCGCGACCGGCAGTAATATTTGGCTCTGATGGCTTAGAGGGTTGTGAACACTCGTTTTTTGAAATCCTATCCAATTCTATAGACGAAGCAAGAGAAGGCTACGGAAGCCTTATAGAGGTTACAAGATTTAAAGATGGTTCAATAGAGGTGGAAGACCACGGACGTGGAATTCCTCTCGATTATAACGAAAAGGAAGGACGTTATAACTGGGAGCTTGTATTTTGTGAGCTGTATGCAGGCGGAAAATATAATAACAATAAAGGCGGTATGTATGAGTACAGCCTTGGTTTGAATGGTCTTGGTGCTTGTGCAACACAATATAGCAGTGCGTATATGGACGTTACTGTTGTAAGAGATAAAAACAAATATACACTTCACTTTGAAAAGGGCGAAAATATAGGGGGACTTGCTGTTACACCAACACGCAGTGTACAAACAGGCTCAACAATTCGCTGGAAACCTGACACTGAAGTGTTTACTGATATTGCTATATCGCTCGAATTTTATCAGGATGTATTAAATAAGCAGGCAATGGTAAACTCGGGATTGAAGTTTATTTTATACAACGAAACTGATGAGGGCATGGAAATGTTTGAATATTTCTATGAAAACGGTATAGTTGACTATATAAAAGAAAAAACAGGCGAAGAAACACTTACAACTGTAGAGAGCTGGGAATGTGAGAGAACAGGCAGAGACCGTGAGGATAAGGAAGATTACAGAGTAAAAATGCATATTGCATTTTGTTTCTCAAATAAGGTGAGCTTTTTGGAGTATTATCATAACTCAAGCTATCTTGAGCATGGCGGTTCTCCCGACAGAGCTGTAAAGAGTGCATTTGTTTTTGAAATAGATAAATACTTAAAGCAAAATGATAAATATAACAAGAATGAGTCTAAAATAAAGTTTGAGGATATTTCCGACTCGCTTGCACTTGTTATAAATTCTTTTTCAACACAGACAAGCTACGAAAACCAAACCAAAAAAGCAATAAATAATAAATTTATTCAGGACGCTATGACAGAATTTATGCGTCATCAGCTTGAAGTATACCTAATAGAAAACCGTACTGATGCCGAAAAGATAGCAAATCAGGCACTTGTCAATAAAAGAAGCCGTGAAAATGCCGAAAAGGCAAGAATAGATATAAAGAAAAAGCTTACAGGAACAATGGACGTTACAAACAGAGTAGAAAAGTTTGTTGACTGCAGAAGTAAGGACATTACAAAAAGAGAATTATATATAGTTGAGGGTGATTCTGCTCTTGGCTCATGTAAGCTTGCAAGAGATGCGTCTTTTCAGGCTATAATGCCTATAAGAGGTAAGATACTAAACTGCTTAAAGGCAGATTACCCCAAAATCTTCAAGAGTGATATCATAACCGACCTTGTTAAAGTTTTAGGGTGCGGAGTAGAAATAAAATCAAAGCACAGTAAGGGCGTTGAGGGTTTTAGTCTGGATAATTTAAGATGGGATAAGGTAATTATATGTACCGATGCCGATGTTGACGGATTCCAGATAAGAACGCTTGTTCTGACAATGATTTACCGACTTATGCCTACTCTTATTGACGTGGGTAAGGTGTACATTGCAGAATCCCCCCTTTACGAAATAGCAATAACCAAAACCAAAAGACGTGGCGAAAAGTTTTTTGCTTACAGTGATGGCGAAAAAGAGGAAATACTATCACGTCTTAATGATGAAGGTCTTTCAAAGGAAAAGGACGAATTTGATATAAAACGTTCAAAAGGTCTTGGTGAAAACCAACCTGATATGATGAGCTTAACCACAATGCATCCTGCTACAAGAAGACTTATTAAGGTTACACCCGAAAATATGGAGAAAACTGCAATGATGTTTGATATTTTGCTGGGCGATAATTTGCAGAGTCGAAAAGATTTTATAGCAGACAACGGTGCAATGTATATGGAAATGCTTGATTTATCATAAGGGGGGTAGAGTAAAATGGCAAGAAAAAAGAATATAGAAGAAGAAATAATAGTAAGTGCCCCCATAAGTGAGC
>JAZNPJ010000016.1:0-8053 GCA_045589635.1 Clostridia bacterium | reverse complement strand
CGCAAAAATGTAAGATACGCAAAATTATCAGGCAAAATTGGCGCAGAGAATTTTGCGCAGGTTGCGTTTTTGGGCGATTGCCGCGTACAAGTGTACGCAAATGAGCACAAAAATGTAAGATGCACGAAATTATCAAGCGAGGAGGAAATAATATGAGTGATTTCTGTCATTTACACGTTCATACTGAATATAGTCTTCTTGACGGCGAAGCCCAGATTAAGAGGCTTGTTAGTCATGTTAAGGAACTCGGGATGTCGTCTTGTGCAATAACTGACCATGGTGTTATGTACGGTGTTATTGATTTCTACAGAGAATGTAAGGCTCAGGGCATAAAACCGATTATTGGCTGTGAAGTGTATATGGCTCCGCGCAGTCGCTTTGACAAGGAATATGATATAGATAACAAAACAAGCCATCTGATTTTGCTTGCAAAAAACCAGGTTGGCTATAAAAACCTTATAAAGCTTGTAAGTGCGGGACACACTGAGGGCTTTTACTACAAGCCGAGAATTGATTTTGATTTGCTTTGCCAAAACTGTGAGGGTCTTATTGCTCTTAGCGCCTGTATTGCGGGCGAAATCCCAAAAAAGCTGCTTGCGGGAGATTTTGATGGCGCAAAGACTATTGCAAGCAGATATATTGGTGTATTTGGAAAAGAAAACTATTTTATTGAAATACAAGACCACGGTCTTAGCGAGCAAAAACAGATTATGCCGCAGCTTTTACGTCTTAGTGATGAGCTTGGTGTGGGACTTGTTGCTACAAACGACGTGCATTATGTTACAAAAGACGATGCAAAATATCAGGACGTTTTAATGTGCATACAAATGGACAAAACTGTTGATGATGAAGACAGAATGAAGTTCGAAACAGATGAGTTTTATATAAAATCGTGTGATGAAATGACCTCGCTCTTTTCGTTTGCACCGCAAGCTATTAAGAATACTTTAAAAATTGCCGATATGTGTAATGTCGAATTTGATTTTGACTCACGTCATTTGCCCGAATTTGACGTACCCGACGGAAAAAGCGCTTCGGGATATTTAAGAGAGCTTTGCTTTGACGGGTTAAAAAAGAGATACGAAAACATAACCGACGAATTAAAAGAGAGATTGGAATACGAAATCGGCGTTATAGAAAATATGGGCTTTGTCGATTATTTTCTTATAGTTTGGGATTTTATCCATTTTGCAAGAGAAAACAATGTTATGGTGGGTCCGGGCAGAGGCAGTGCGGCAGGAAGTCTTGTTTCGTACTGTCTTGAAATAACAAGTATAGACCCTATAAAATATTCGCTTATTTTTGAAAGATTTTTAAATCCTGAGCGTGTATCCATGCCCGATATTGATATCGACTTTGCACCCGAGGGCAGACAAAAGGTAATAGATTACGTGGTTTCAAAGTATGGCTCTGAGCAAGTGGCGCAAATTGTAACGTTCGGAACAATGAAAGCGCGTCTTGCAATTCGTGATGTGGGCAGAGCATTGGCTGTCCCCTACGGTGATGTTGACAGAGTTGCAAAGCTTGTTCCAAACGAGCTTAAAATGACAATCGAAAAGGCTCTTGAGGTTTCGCCCGAATTAAAGAGCGCATATGATAATGACGAAAAAACAAAAGAGCTTATAGACACATCTATGGCACTCGAGGGTCTTCCCCGCCACGCGTCAACTCATGCGGCAGGTGTTGTTATAACAAGTGAGCCGATAGTAAATTATCTGCCCTTAACACTCAATAAGGAAGGCTTTGTAACTACTCAGTTTACAAAGGACACTGTTGAGAGCTTAGGTCTTTTAAAAATGGACTTTTTGGGACTAAGAAACTTAACAGTAATTGAAAATGCAATAAAAATTATAGAAAAAACACATAATATAAAAATAGACTTAGATAAAATTGATTACAATAAAAAAGAGGTTTTTGAGCTTATATCAAGCGGAAACACAGAGGGTGTTTTCCAGATGGAAAGCGCCGGAATGCAATCGTTTATGCAGGAGCTAAAGCCCGACTCATTAGAGGATATTATTGCGGGTATTGCTCTTTACCGTCCGGGCCCAATGGACCAGATTCCAAGGTATATCTCAAACAAGCTAAATCCCGAAAATATAACATATAAGCACCCCCTACTTGAAAAAACGCTCGACGTTACGTATGGCTGTATGGTGTATCAGGAACAGGTTATGGAAATAGTACGTAACCTTGCGGGATATTCTATGGGTAAGGCGGACTCAATGAGAAGAACAATCTCAAAAAAGAAAGCCGATGCAATGAAGATTGAACGTCAGAACTTTATTTATGGTTCAGATGACGGAGAAATAAAGGGTTGTATAAATAACGGAATAAATGAGGCAACGGCAGTTGCAATATTTGACGAAATTAACGATTTTGCAAACTATGCATTTAACAAATCCCATGCGGCAGCGTATGCGTTTGTAACATACCAGACTGCGTACCTTAAGACTTTTTACCCTGTTGAGTTTATGGCGTCTTTAATATCGAGTGTTGATGACAGTGCAAAAATCAACCATTATATTGCCAACTGTACCGATATGGGTATAAAAAGACTTCCGCCTGACGTAAACAAAAGCTCGGAGGATTTTACAGTTGAGAACGGTGCAATCCGTTTTGGCTTATCTGCAATAAAAAATGTAGGCAGAAACTGTATTGTAAACCTCGTAAAGGAGCGAAATGAGCACGGCGAGTTCAAGAGCTTTTCCGATTTTATAGACAGAATTGTGGGTTGCGATTTAAACAAGCGTGCATTGGAGGGCTTAATAAACTGTGGCACGTTTGATTCTATGGGAATAAAACGTTCTCAGCTTTTAGCGGTGTATGAATCGGCAGTTGACGGAACGTGGAGGAGCAATCGAGAGAATGTTGCAGGGCAGATTACTCTTTTTGATGATGAGGCGTCATCAGGCAAGGATATGGAGTTCCCCGATATTGATGAGCTTCCAAAAAAAGTCCTGCTTAAAAACGAAAAGCTTGCTGCAGGAATGTATTTTTCAGGACATCCTATGGAGGAATATTCCGAAAGAGTAAGAGGAATAATAACACATACCATAGCCGACCTTATAAGTGATGAAAATGGAAACACTTTTGTAAAGGACGATATGTTTGTTACAATCTGCGCCTCTGTTCTGGCTCGTAAAAACAAAACAACCCGCAACAACACACAAATGGCATTTTTAGAGGTTGAGGATATTTACGGGTCAATAGAATGTATTGTTTTCCCGAAAGTGCTTGCCAACTATTCATATATGATGAGTGAGGATAATATCCTTGTGATATATGGCAGGGTAAGTATAAAAGAGGATGGAAGTGTGCAGATAATTGTTCAGGAGGCAAAAGAGGTAAATGAGGCACTGTCATCTTCACCCCAAAAGCAGATTTTGTATATAAAGCTGCCTACAAACTCTTCTGAGACTTTAAAGGCAGTTGGTAACGCTCTTTCACCATACCGCGGCGATATGGAGGTACGTCTGTTCTTTGAGGATACCAAAAAACAAGCCTCTGTGCCACGAAATCTGTGGTTTAATAATCACCCCTCTGCTTTTGAGGATTTGGTACGTATTTTTGGTTCTGATTCGGTAAAAATAAAATAGATGATATACAAATCACACAAAAATAATCGCTCTTTGCATTGATTTTTACACCTTTATTATGATTGCTTTTTTTTACAAAATAAGCTAAAATAATATATAAAGATATTTGAAAAAGAAGGGAGATTTAATATATGTGGCTTACAGTATTTGTATCACATAATGAGGGACAGGTAAAAAAACTGTTATCCGTTCTTAGAGCAAATGATATTATAACAAAGGTTATCCGCAGAAAGTCGGACGAAATATTCTATGAGGTGTATGTTCCTCAAAGCGAGCTTGAGGAATCGCAAAATCTTATTTTTGAAGAAGAGCTGTTTAACTGAAAACATTCTGAAAGGTGATGAATATATGAACAAAGAGATAAAAACAATAGGTGTTCTTACAAGCGGAGGCGACGCGCCGGGCATGAACGCGGCAGTGCGTGCTGTTGTAAGAGTTGCCTCATACTACGGTATTAAGGTAATGGGAATAGAGCGCGGCTATAATGGTCTTATTCATGGCGAGCTTACAGAGCTTAACGCAAGAGATATGTCGGGTATTTTAAACATGGGCGGTACAATGCTTCGAACTGCACGTTGTCCTGAATTTAAAACTCAGGAGGGTGTGGACCAGGCAGTTAATATTGCAAGAGTTTTCTCACTTGACGGTCTTGTTGCAATAGGCGGCGACGGAACATTCAGAGGCGCAAAGGATTTATGTGCTGCAGGTCTTCCTACAATCGCAGTTCCTGCAACAATAGATAACGATATAAGCTCAACAGACTATACTATCGGTTTTGATACTTGTCTTAACACTGTTATAGAGGCAGTCGATAAGCTACGAGATACCTCTCAATCACATGAGAGATGCTCGGTTATTGAGGTTATGGGTCGCTCTGCAGGCTACATTGCGCTTGAGAGCGGCATTGCAACAGGTGCAGACGTTATCCTTATCCCCGAAAGAGAATGGGATTTTGATACTGATGTTATACGTCCTATTCTTGAGGCAAAGCAAAGAAGAAAGCACCATGCAATCGTTATTGTTGCAGAGGGCGTAGGCGGTGCAATTGATTTGGCTAAGAAGATAGAAAAGACAACAGGTGTTGAGTCAAGAACAACAATCTTAGGACACGTTCAAAGAGGCGGAAATCCGACTGTCCGCGACAGAGTAATGGCATCACGATTTGGTGCGGCGGCAGTTGAGCTTTTAAGAGAGGGCAAGCAAAACAGAATTGTATGCTCAAGGGACTCAAAAATTATTGATGTGGATATAGAAGAAGGCCTGGCATTAACAAAATGTGTTTCGGATGACCTTGTAGAGCTTGCAAAAATGCTTGCAATATAAAAGATTTTTTCTTTTAGCGCACAACGTTCAATGGCATTTTAAACGATATAAACCAAAATTTATTTTTAAATACAAAATTATCGGTTGGGAAAAATCTTCCCAACCTTTTTTGTAAAAGAAAAAGGGTTGTCTGTATAAATTCCGAATATTGCCAGTTTCAAATTCGCAAGAATTTGTCTGTTCCTGAACGGAATTTAGACAGATTTCCCTTTTTTGCTCTTTAAGAAAATTCCAATATTTTTGGGGATTTTTTGTTTATTAAATTGACTTTTGGTATTTTTTGTGGTATAATTATGCTATAGGCAAAAACCGTATGACAGGTTTGAAGGAGCGCATCAACTATGTATAAGGTAGGCGACACGGTGGTCCATCCATTACACGGAGCGGGAACTATCGAAACAATCAGAACAATAGAGGTCTTAGGTAAAAAGCAAGACTACTACACCATTAGGATGGCTATTGGGGGAATGACAACAAGCGTTCCCGTATCAGGTTCCGAAAAAGTTGGTTTAAGAGCCGTTGCAAGCACCGATGAGGCAAAAAAAATAATAGAATATTTTAGGAAAATCTCATTGGTGAGCGACTCAAACTGGAACAAAAGACAACGCGAAAATATAGCAAAGCTTAAATCGGGAGACATATATAAGGTCATGGAAGTTTTAAAAGACCTTATGTACCGCGAGAAAAAGAAAGGTCTTTCAACAAACGAGCGAAAGGTTCTCTCGAGTGCAAAACAAATTGTTTTAAGCGAACTTATACTATCCTCTTTTGCATCGCAAAGCGACATAGAAAGCATTATAGAGGATACCATTTTGGAGCTGTTGTAGTTTAACTTAGGATATTACACCATTTACGGCGGAAAAAACACTGATTTATACATATTGGTGTTTTTACGCCATTTTTATTTTTATAAGGAGCTAAAAATGATAAGTGTTTTAATAGCGGCAGGCGGTAAAGGCACTCGTATGGGCGCCGGGGAAAATAAAGTTTTTCTTATGTTGAATGACAAAGAAATTATAGCCCATACTATGCTAAGTTTCCAAAATCATCCGCAAATTGACGAAATTATTGTTGTGGGCGCAAAAAACGAGCACCAAAAAATTGCCGAAATTGCCGATAAGTATGGCATTTCCAAATTTCGTGCATCAACAACGGGCGGAGAAACAAGGCAGATGAGCGTGTATAACGGTCTTGGTTTTGTAAGCGGTAAGATTGTCTTAATTCACGACGCTGCACGCGCTCTTATTACACAAGACGAAATCACACGTGTAATAGATGATGTAACAAAATACGGTGCAGCGGCAGTGGGTGTAAAGTGCAAGGATACACTAAAGGTTGCAGACGAAAACGGAATAATAATATCAACACCCGACCGCGAAAGAATGTATCAGATTCAGACTCCGCAGGCTTTTAAAACTGACGAAATTATAAGGGCGCACAAAGCAGCACTTGAGCAAAACTTTAGTGCAACTGATGACTGTATGGTGGCGTCTCTTATTGGAATAAAAGTAAAAATAACCGAGGGCAGTTACGAAAATATAAAAATAACCACGCCTGAAGATATAATAATTGCAAAGGAAATTTTACAAAAAAGGAGCTAAGGCTATGAGGATAGGACAAGGCTATGATGTTCATAAATTAGTGGATAACAGACGTTTGGTAATCTGCGGTGTGGATATTCCTCACACGATGGGTCTTTTGGGTCATTCGGACGCGGACGTGGCACTGCACGCGTTATCGGACGCGCTTTTGGGTGCGGCTGCTCTTGGCGACATAGGCAGACACTTCCCCGATACAGACGAATCTTTTAAGGACGCGGACAGTCGTGTACTATTAAGGCATGTTGTTAAAATGGTTACAGATAAGGGTTATAAAATTTCAAATGCGGATATTACCATAATTGCACAAAAACCAAAGATGTTACCATATATCCAAACTATGAAAGAAAATGTTGCAAATGATTTGGAAATTAACAAAGACCGCATAAGCATAAAAGCAACAACAACCGAAAAGCTTGGCTTTGAAGGGCGCGAGGAAGGAATCAGCGCAATGGCAATAGTTCTTTTGGAGGAGTAATAATGCATAATATATACGATTTTGATGAGACCATATATTACAGCGACAGTACAAAGGATTTTTATTTTTACTGCTTAAAGAAGTTTCCAAAAATACTTTTTAGTGTCCCCTCTATGATGTGGGCGTTCTTTCTTTATATTCTTGGTATAAAAACAAAAACTCAGTTTAAAGAAAAAATGTATACGTTTTTAAAATATGTCCCCGATATAGATACCGCCCTTGAGGATTTCTGGAACAAAAACGAGCATAAAACAAAAAAGTGGTACACAGACCGCAAAAAAGACAATGATATAATAATTAGTGCCTCACCCGAGTTTTTACTGTCCCCTATATGCAAAAGGCTTGGGATAAAAAACCTTATTGCCTCAAGGGTAGATAAGCACACGGGCAAATATAGCGGCGAAAACTGTTGGGGCGAGGAAAAGGTTATAAGATTAAATGCAGAGTTTGGCATTGTTGAGTGCGCTGAATTTTATTCTGACTCACTATCCGATACACCTCTTGCACGTATTGCAAAAAAAGCACAGATAATAAAGGGGGACACACTAATTGAGTGGAACGATTATAAACCCTCAAAGTTTAGTATGTTTTTCTCGCGCGAATTTTTATCGTTTATAGTGATAGGTGTTATAAATACGCTTTCAAACATAATCTTTTCCGCGATTTATTCGTTATTTATTTCAGGCACCACACTTGCATTTTTACCAGGCTACATAAGTGCCAATATTGTGTCTTATATTTTAAACAGTTATATTACATTTAAAGAAAAGCTTAGTGTTGTAAAATATATAAAATTCTTTATATCGTATATTCCAAACTTTATAATACAAACCATTATAGTTGCACTGTATGAGAAGTTTATAAACGGTCCCGATATTATTGCATATATAATTGCCGCAATAATAGGTGTTCCTGTTACATTTGTGTTTATGAAGCTATTTACATTTAAGAAAAAATAAAAGCTATTATATAAAAAAGAGGGCAATCTCTATAAATTTGATATTACCTGTAGGGGAGGGTCTCCGCGCCCTCCCGAAAAATCCAGAACAGAATTT